>CAINVT010000001.1 GCA_903854215.1 uncultured bacterium
CCTTTCGTATGGGGAAGAAAATATTTCTCTACAACGATATTCCAGAAGGCATTCTCAATGACGAAATCGGGGGGTTCGGCCCTATCATCCTCGGCGGCGATTTGACCAAGATCCGTTAAAAGGTTCCAACATCGTTCCGTAAGGCCGGTATGCAAAACAAAAATCAAAGAGCCCCGCTAACATGCGCGGGGCTCTCATGTGAAGTTTTAGAGACGATCAACATCTAACGGAGGACGTATCCGTGGAGAAAATCACCGACCCAAGTCTGTTGGGTACACACGTAGTAGGTCACCCACATGGTCCCATTACCGAGGAGTGCGCAGAACACGAAAATCACGGTGAACATCCCGGCCATCTCTTTCATTGTCATCGCCAAATAGACCCCCATGCCTATGCATGTCAGAGTGATCAGTATCAGCGCGTGCAAGGCGAAGAAATAGCCGAGCACAAAGCCTACGAGGATAGGCACGCCATATATGACTACTACCATGTTCAATCTCCCCGTCGTGGTTGTGTACCACAAGATACCCGAGAAATATGATAAATTAAAACTATAAAATGTCAAATTGTCATTTACGGACGTATGGTTCGTCTTACTAAAAAATTCCAATATGCGAGATGAATGAGTTCACACACGTGCGATTGTGCAATATACATTTGTTCGGAAAAGGGAATCCAACGACGGAGTGCAAAATGGATACGCTTGCCGTTACTGACGAACTCCTTCGCCGCCTACAGGATATCAAGCCGGAGGACTATATTTCTCCGGATAGTATCGGTATACCGGATGGGGCATGATTGATCGGGGACGCAACAGATGCGATGAAGCGCTTGTGCACTTTGTTCTGTACGCTCGGACAGAGCAATACTCTCGGTGAGAGTGAAGTGCTCTTGCGTGCGACTCTCGTAGCGATTTCGTTCGAGATCGGAAAGCATTTCAATTGCTGGCGAGCTCGAATCGGTATCAGGCGTATGCACAGGCAGCTAAAGATCTCGGATATGAGATGGTTGCATTGGGTGATGCGGTTCAGGCAATGAAATTGCTGCAAAGTGACACCGCATTCGATCTGATCATTTCCGATTACGAGATGCCGCACATGAATGGGGGCGAATTTTTGAGAGCATTGAAGGGCGACCATCGCACCTCCCATATACCGTTTCTGCTCATCAGCGGCCGCATAGACGACGACGAGCTCGTCGAGATGTGCAGGAAAGGGCGGGTCACCTTTACCTCCAAGTGGAGATTCCATTTCTACGAAGAGATTCCGAGGCTCCTGTCTTCATAGTCCTTCAATTTCGGAAACTTGTTCCGAAACGAGCCGCTCTGGCATTCAGGGCGGCTCGTTATCTTTGGAAATGATTTTCTGCTGGATGCAAGTCTGCTTACAACTCTCTAAACGCCAAAGATGTGTTCTATCTGAAGAGATAACGAGTATCCGCTTCCAAATTGACGACATGAAAAAGAGGTGTTATGGTCTTTTCGGTTAAAGCAACGAGGAAGATGAAAATGCGAACGTCGCTCAAGCTTGATAGTAATACGGTCGCTGTATGGGCGCTCGAACTGCCGCGAGGCAGGCTCTCAATTAAGGGATTTGTCATCGATTTTTCGCCTGAACAGGTAATTGAAGCGACCACA
>CAINVT010000002.1 GCA_903854215.1 uncultured bacterium
ATTACTTGATTACGTGTTCATTATCATTAAAGAATTCGAGCACAAGAATTGGTCCCGATTTCCTGTTAACCAATTCTCAGTTATCCACAGCGCGCAGACACACTAATCTTTACAGACCCTTGGTAGGGCGCGGACGTCTTGCATTTCAGTCGTTTTCCTATATTCTATTGGTACGCCTTAGGCGATTTTTATTTTGTAATATCTATTTATATGGCACGTGATTATCCACTCGAGAAAGTCCGCAACTTCGGCATCGTCGCACACGTCGATGCAGGGAAGACCACCACATCGGAACGCATCCTTTTCTATACCGGCATGAGCCACAAGATCGGCGAAGTGCACGAAGGTGACACCGTGACCGATTGGATGGAACAGGAGCGCGAACGCGGTATCACGATCACTGCCGCGGCCATCACGTGTTTTTGGAATCCGAGCTACATGGGTAAGGACACGTCCTTCAAGCATCGCTTCAATGTCATCGATACCCCAGGGCACATCGACTTCACTTCTGAAGTGAAGCGTTCGATGCGTGTCCTCGACGGTGCAGTCGTCGTATTCGACGGCGTCGCGGGCGTTGAGCCGCAGTCCGAGACCAACTGGCGCTATGCCGAGGAAGCTGAAGTGCCGCGCATCTGCTATATCAACAAACTCGATCGCACCGGTGCCTCGTTCGAGAAATCTTTCGATTCGATCATTGATCGTCTTTCAAATAAAGCCGTACGACTGCAATTGCCGATCGGGGCAGAAGGAGATTTTGATGGCGTCGTCGATCTCATGAGCATGCAGGCGTACAAATTCGAAGGCGAAATGGGGCGCGATGTCATTGCCTACGAAATTCCGGAAAATCTCAAAGCTGACGCGAAGAAATATCGCGAAGAGCTCGTCGAACGCATTGTCGAGACCGATGATGTGCTGATGCAGGCCTTCATCGAAGGCAAGGAAGTTGCGACCGACACACTGAAACACGCGCTCCGCTCTGCTGTCATTGCGAATAAGATCTTCCCGGTCTTGACCGGTTCATCTCTCAAGAACAAAGGTGTTCAGCTCGTTCTCGATGCGGTGGTTGATTACCTTCCGTCGCCGGTGGATCTCGTGCCGGCAAAGGGGACAAATCCTGACACGGGAGTCGAAGAAGATCGTGTTGCTTCCGATGAGGCACCATTCTCGTCGCTCGTATTCAAGCTCCAAGTCGACCCGTTCGTCGGCGCACTTTCATTCTTCCGCGTCTATTCGGGCAAGCTCGAAGCGGGAGCGACCATTCTCAACGCCGCAACCGGCAAGAAGGAGCGTGTTGGTCGTCTCGTACGATTGCAGGCCGACAAGCGCGAAGATCTCAAAGAAGTCTACGCAGGCGAGATTGCCGCATTCGTCGGTATGAAAGAAGTGAAGATCGGACAAACCGTCTGTGATCCCGAGCACCCGATCGTGCTTGAATCTATCGTCTTCCCTGAGCCGGTCGTTTCTATGCGCATCGAACCAAAGACGAAAGCTGACCAGGAGAAAATGGGTATCGCGCTTTCCAAACTTTCCGATGAAGACCCGACATTCCGCGTTACATCCGATCCTGAGACCATGGAAACGATCGTTTCCGGCATGGGTGAATTGCATCTTGAAATCATCGTCGACCGCATGAAGCGCGAATTTAACGTCGATGCATCGACCGGCAAGCCGCAGGTCGCCTACCGTGAGACCATCCAAGGTACGGCGGATGTCGAATACAAACACATCAAGCAGACGGGCGGTCGCGGTCAGTATGGCCATGTGAAGATCCGCGTGAAGCCGCTTGAGGCGATCATCGAGGGCGCGAAGATCAAGAATAACGTCGACCGCGAGGATCATTTCGAATTCATCAACAACATCAAAGGCGGTGTCATTCCCAATGAATACATTCCGGCGGTCAAGAAAGGCCTCAAAGAGGGAATGGAACGCGGTGTGCTAGCAGGATTCCCGCTCGTCGATGTGTCCGTCGATCTCTACGACGGTTCCTACCACGATGTCGACTCTTCAGAAATAGCGTTCAAACTCGCTGCATTGAATGCCTTCCAGGAGGCGATACAGAAGGCAAGACCGGTCATTCTCGAACCGATCATGAAACTCGAGGTCGTCGTGCCGGAGAAATTTATGGGCGACGTAACCGGTATGATCAACTCAAAACGTGGCTCTATTGAAGCAATGGGCGAGCGTGGTCAAGCAAAGGTGATTACCGCAAAGGTCCCTCTCTCAGAACTTTTCGGTTTTACGACGCAGTTGCGAAGCTTGACCGAAGGCCGGGGTGTACCAAACCTCGAATTCAGTCACTACGCAGTTGTTCCTCGCAACGTACAAGAGGACATCATTGCTTCGAGAAAATAGTTTTCACAAAGAGAGAAAAAAGCCGCGCCCGAAGGGTGCGGCTTTTGTTGTCCCCCTCAATACGTAGACACTAGCTCCTTAGGTGACATAATGCTTTCATTAATCAAGAAGGATTATTTATTTTATGTTGAAAAAGATATTGTTTGCGGGCACGGG
>CAINVT010000003.1 GCA_903854215.1 uncultured bacterium
GTCAGGGAAGACGAATTGAAATAACGGTTCGAGAATTTCCTGCGCGAAACTTTTGAGATAAAATCGCTCATTGATCGTCCCGATGCTCGTAAAGGTAGTACCTCCGAATTTCTTATAGAAACGACGCTTGTAGGGGATCGTGCCTCTGAAATTTGTCGCCGTGCTACGATGATACACGAATTCAGGCAATACATAATTGGTGAGGCCGGCCTGATATGTTCGCATACAGAGGTCATCGGAATACAGGTGCCAGCCGTCGAACGTTTTCTCGTCGAAGCGAAATGTGGTTACTACGCTGCGAGGCAGCGCAAAAAGAAAACCGTCGACCGTCTGGATAGGTATCGCATCCCCGGTATCAGTACCGAGGATCTCTCCGCACGAAGAGATGCGTCCTCGGAATTTACCTTCGAAATCGAATCCAGCGAATCCGACGACGCCGATATTGTCGAGTGCAACGATTTTCTCTTCTATCCGCCGAAGCCAATCGGCATCGTCTCCGAAATCAACATCTTGGTGAGCGAAAAGCACATAGTCGCCATGCGCGTCTTCCAGGGCGGCATTGTAGGCCTGTGCAGCCGATTTGTAGCGTTGCTCGGAGTTATCGATCGCCACCAACTCAAAAGGGGCGGTCTGTTTCTTGAGCGAATCGAGCAAAACCCGTTCGAAAAAGTCTTTCTTGTTATAGACGGTTACGACTGTGAGCATAGTGGGTTTCGGACGATTCCCCATGATACATGATAGCTATACTTAGAGCTATATTTAGGAAGCAGCCTATAGTATAGTGTGAGGCACAATCAGAAAGTAACCTACCGTATGCAAGATTATATTTATAAGTCGACGTGCCGTGTATGTGGCGGAAACGACCTCGTAAAGGTCCTTGATCTCGGCTCGACCCCCCCGGCAAACGCGTATCTCAAGAAAGAAGATCTTGAAAAGCCTGAAGCGTCATTTCCTCTGGTCCTTTATTTCTGCCGTACGTGTTCGCTCGCACAGCTATTGGATGTGGTAAACCCGGAGATCTTGTTCAAGGACTATCATTACCTGACGAGTGCGAGCGCGCCGTCCGTCGCGCACTTCGAAGAATACGCCAAAGACGTGATCCTCCCGGAGATACATTCTGCCGATGATCTCGTCATCGATATCGGCGGCAACGACGGTGTGCTCTTGAGTCCGGTGAAAGATCATGCGCGCGTGCTGAATGTCGACCCGGCGGATAATCTCGCATCGATCTCCGAGGCCCGCGGCGTGCCCTTCTATCCTGCGTTCTTCACATCGCAGACCGCTGACGACATCATCGCGAAATACGGAACAGTGAAAGTGGTAGTCGCTAACAATGTCTTCGCGCATACCGATCCGATTCGCAATGTCTTCGAGGGTGTCGCCAAGCTCATCGGTGATGACGGTGTTTTTGTCTTCGAAGTGCATTGGGTGAAGCATCTCATCGACGAGCAGTGCTTCGACCAGATCTATCACGAACATCTATGCTTCTATTCGCTGCACGCAGCAAAATACCTTATCGAAGCTACTGGGATGCAGGTATTCGACGTTGAGGTCGTGCCTATGCAAGGCCAGTCCTTGCGCGTCTATGCGGCAAAAGCGCGACCGGCCAAAGCTTCAGTCGCCGCACTTTTGAAAATCGAAGAGGATGCCGGATTGACGCATGAGAATACATTTCTCGCGTTCGGGAAGAATGTCAGTGATAACAAAGAGAAGCTGCGTGCGCTGCTGCTTGATCTGAAGGCAC
>CAINVT010000004.1 GCA_903854215.1 uncultured bacterium
CTCGTACTAGAAACAGATCTCCTCAAGAATCAACGCCTGCAACAGATTAAGACCAACCTGTCTCACGCATATTCGTCCCGTGATTCGCGTGTGCGAATTTTACGGGATTGTCACACATTACTGTGTGTATTGGACTATAACTTCTTCTCTTGCGAGAAGGCTAACAATTAGTCTCTACGGGCGCTTGTGAATTCCAAAGAAAGCGGGTAGCACTTCCTAAGTCATCGGTGCTTTTGATCGCACCTACCAAAGCAGGAACTCTACTACCCCCATGAGTACCGGAATCGAACCGGAATTAGCCGTCCTCTCATGGAAGAGCTTTTGCTCTCTTTGGAACTCACAAACTTCCCTCGGTATTACCCGTACTCGCAAAGGGACTTGCCCTGAGCTTGTCGAAGGGTTCCACCGATATCAGTTAGCTTCTCTATATATATCTCTACATATAGCCGCCGTGAATTGTCGATTTTAATTTCATTCGCTCTGCATTACTCATGCAGAATGAATCTTTGTGTTGTTAACAGTTTTCAATTTATTTTTCCTCGGGATTCAAACCGCTTAATTCCCCATCTCACCATCGCTGGTAAGACTTGGAAAAACGGATGCAGATCGAGAAGCGCTAGGAAATTATTTCGAGGCGTACCAAGGGTACGATGAGAAATGATTTCCGACGCGCGACGAAGATATGCGCCGTTTTTACGAGTCGAAATGAGACTCTAAACGGTTTGAACCCAGCTCGCGTACCTTTTTAATTGGCGAACAGCCAAACCCTTGGGACCTCATTTGTACATTTCTGCAAATCGCAAAAATATATCTTGTTATCTGGCATTCCTGCCAGGATCAGACTATTCCATCACCGTATTCATACTGTCACCAGTATGAATGATAGGTGCAAGCCGTGTGATACCGCGATTGCTCGCGCATATCTCATGTAACTACCAACAAGCAGTTACAATCAGTCGTTAGAGGAGAAATATTCTTGGATCTTTATCGCGTAGTTTTTGCGGCGGTTGTTGGACCGCACGTTTAACTTCGACAAAGCATCTGCCATCCGAGCTACGCGAAGCAGATCCCGCCTCTCCCCGATTGGGGTGCGTATGATCTCTTGTGCGTAGTGTATTTGTGCTTGTTTCATTCGCGAGTACGGTTCGATGAGTGTGAGGATGCGTGCGATCTCAACTTGATCTCGCGTGATCCAATCACTCGTCGTGCGATTTTGTCGTATCTTCCCCGCACCAAGCAATCGCGTGAGAAAGAATAGATCCTTCGCATGCTTCTGTGTGATCTTGAGTTCGATACGAACCCGAAAACGAAACTTTTTCTCACCATGCGGTTCGATGAGCGCCATAATAGCGCCATCACCGTCGATGAGACCCGCACAATACGCTCGTTCAGCTACAGAACATTTCTTTCCTACGGCGTTAGCTCTCATACTCTCAAGTATAGAATACCTGGGACCTCCGAAACAGGAGGTGGTATGTATGAGTCAGCCTTCACCGTGTTGAGCTTGTTTAACCCGCCTGCCAAAGCCCACCATATATCTTAGTAGATACATAATTACTTTGTGCAAGCCAATTCCTTTCCACTCCTGCCAATATGGCAGGGCGGGCAGGTTACCCTTTCCTTTCGAAAAGGGAGAGAAGGTATGTTTTCTCCAGCCCCAGGATAAGATGAGCCGACATCGAGGTGCCGAACATTGCCGTCGATTTGGACTCTTAGGCAATACCAGCCTGTTATCCCCAGAGTAACTTTTGTCCGATAATCTTCTGCCGCATCTAATGCGAACAGTCGGTTCACTATGCTCCGCTTTCGCGCCTGCTCGACATGTACGTCTCGCAGTCAAGCCAGCTTTTGCCATTACACTATCGGCACGGTTTCCATTCGCGCCTAGCTGACCTTAATAGGCTCCTCCGTTACTTTTTAGGCATGTGTTATCAACTTGTGTGCCATCGACTTGATTGGCCGAACATACTCATCAATCAACACTCCAAATGAAGTTGCTGATTCTGAAGGAATATAGAGCCGCCAATATTTTTCTTTTTGTCGATGCATCACTGCTTCAATACCGAACTTCTTCTTGAACATATCTTGAAGTAATTCGAGATCTTCTTTTGAATAGCCAAGTGTATGGATGTTGTACGTATGATGGCGTGCAGATTTGCGCGATCCGTCATCCATATACCACACCGCAATACTGATCGGTTCGATCAGTTTCGCTATCATTCTTGGAATTCTTTTTTTCTTTTCATAGAACTGATGACCGTAGAAACGCAGACTTGCGTGCGAATAGGTATTGAATCCTACGTTTCGCTCGCCATTGGCGCGGACTTTCACGTATGGCTCCGTTGCCGGAATCCATTCGCGCAGTTCATTGAAGAGCCAGTGTACATAATCGCCTTGCGATTCTGCATGCTCGACCTTGAGCCGATACGTCTTGCCTTTGTCCTGTGTTTCCAAATGACCATCACCGAGAATAAGTCCGACAATGATCGCGCGCTGGCGATCTGTAAGTTTCAATTCCCGTTTTTGTTCTCTGATTTCTTTTGTGTTCATGTTGATTCGTCTTTCGACGCTTATTGTCGCCAATAAGTTCGGACTATATCTTCATCCTGCCGTTTACACAGGAGTTTGGCATGTAGTCTCTGAGGCTCCCCTGGTTACTACCAAGGTTGCCTGCTGATTGCCTGCTCGTCGAGACACAAGAGTGTCTCGAACATCGGTTTGAGATTTTTACTGCTTTCGCAGTACTCAAACATACGCAGATGTTCCAGCATATAGCCAAATGTTTGTCTCGCAATTACTCGCGAGAATCCCCCTTTCATTTTATTTCGATGTGGCGGACGTGAACACATCCGCGGATTCCACATCAGTGACGCTCAAAGTTGAGGAGAGCGCCCCACCCAAACTACCCACCAGATACTGTCTCTCCATGGTTTCTCCATAGAGGTTAGAAGATACAGAAACGAGAGATGGTGTTGCATTGGCGACTCCACACAAGCCAAAGCCTGTGCTTCAAAGTCTCCCATCTACGCTACGTAACGCACCCGTATCCCCAATATCAAGCTATAGTAAAGCTTCTGGGGTCTTTTCGTCTAGTTGCAGGAAGGCGGCATCTTCACCGCCCTTGTATTTTCACCGAGCAAGTCCCCGAGACAGTCACCAAGTCATTATACCATTCGTGCGCGTCTGAACTTACCAGACAAGGAATTTCGCTACCTTAGGACGATTTAATTATGTTATTTAGTACAGCAAGGTATC
>CAINVT010000005.1 GCA_903854215.1 uncultured bacterium
ACCATTAGACGATCTCGCAAATATATGTGTTCTACACTACTTCAGCCTATGCTCTTATACAACCCTCAACTCGGACTGCGACTCGCCAAGGCTCGCATGCATTGCGGTTTCTAAAGGTCGAGTACGACCTAAGAAATCGGTAACCTACCAATAGACGATCCCGCAATGACGTGCGGCGAACCGCAACGTACTGGCAACAATACCCGAAAAGTGGTGTATTTTCAACCTTCCAAAATCACAACCGCGTAATCGTCGCCGTTACCGCGCAATGGTCCGAAACGCCGGTATGAAGTACGACGTCCGATGCGATGTACGCCGGCGTGGTAAAAAGCCCGTCGACCATCTTGTCCGCCGTTTCTTCTTGTGGCGCACGATGTCGATCAGGATCGAGACTCGTCATGTAATGCGACGGGATATTATCCGTATATGCATCAGCGAGGATTGAGAATATCTCGCCGCCGCGCGGCGCGTTGAAATCCCCGGTCAAGATGAAGTCACCTGCCTGTTCAAGGATCGAAAGCAGTAATGTGATGTCGCGCCGCTGATAATCATCCGTGTCGCCCTTCGGGGTCCACGTGAAATGCGTCGTCGCTATCCTAAATATTTGTCCATCCTTCTCGACATCACAGAACGAAATGACGCGCGCCTCGGTCGCATCCTTCGTTTCTGTGCTCGTGAAATCGAAATCATGCATCGTCTCTCGATTACCGTGATAATACTGCTCAAAGGACAGGGAGACGGGCAACGTAGAAAAGATGCCGTTGCCCATGATACCTGGTCTGCCATTATCAGGATGCCGTGTCTCGGGAGAAAAATGACAACCACAACCGAATAATTCTTCAAAAAAAGGGATGTCGCGCTCCATCAACTCTTGGATACAAACGACTTCCGCGCCTCGATGTTCCTCGATAAAAGTCCGCACTAAGTCGAAATGCTTCGACCGTTCGACATTGACTGAGACCAACGAGATCGACGCCATACGACTTACCGGCTGCGCTTCGAACGCTGGACTGCGGCCTTGATGAAGGCGGTAAAAAGCGGGTGCGGCGCGAGCGGGCGTGCACGAAGTTCCGGATGGAATTGCGTACCGAGCATAAAGGGATGCGAGGTCGTAGGCAATTCGGCGATTTCCATAAGGGTACGATCAGGTGATTTGCCGGAAAATACCAGACCTGCCTTTTCGAGTTGCCCGATATATTCCGGATTGACCTCAAAACGATGTCGATGTCGCTCCGAGATTGAACTCGTACCATACGCTTCATAGGCGATCGTCCCCTTCTCCAACGTACACGGATACGCGCCCAAGCGCATCGAGCCACCGTAATCCTTGTGCGCAAGTTTTTCTTTTTGCTCGGGGAGAATATCGATGATCGGATATGCGGTCTGGGGATTGATCTCCGTCGTGTTGGCGTCAGTAAGTCCAGCGACGTGACGCGCGAATTCGACGGTCATAAGCTGCATGCCATAGCACAGACCGAAATACGGAATCAGATGTTCGCGTGCATATTTGATGCCGAGGATCTTTCCTTCGATACCGCTTTCGCCGAAGCCGCCCGGCACGATGATACCGTCATACGAAGCGAGATCCTCGATCTTCGCCGGATCCGTCTGATAATCCTTCGCGTTGAGCCAGTGAATGTCCGGCTTCACGCCGAGATAGTATGCGGAAAATTTGATCGCTTCGATCACCGAGAGATACGCATCAGAAAGAATGAAATCGCCGGTGTCGAAATATTTACCGATGATGCCGATCTTTACCGTTCCGGTGCCGTTATGGGCATATGCCGCAAATTTCTTCCACTCAACCAGGTCTGCTTCCGGCTGGCCTTCCTTATCAAGCAGCTCGAGCAAGATGTCGGAGAAATGGTCACGTTCGAAATTCAGCGGAACATCATAAATACTTTCGGTATCGGGAGCAGATATGATGCAATCGACTTCGACGTTGCATTGGATGGAAAGCTTCTCTTTGCGCTTCTGATCGAGCGGATGTGTGGAGCGCGCAATGATGATATCGGGCTGGACACCATATGAATTCAAGGCCCCCACCGCATGCTGTGTCGGACGTGTCTTCATCTCGCCCAAGGTCGATGGTACCGGCAGATACGAGACCATGACGAACGTCACATCACCCTTGTGTCGCATGTGCATGATACGCGCCGCGTCGATAAAGAGCGCATTAGAAAAATCGCCGATCGTCCCGCCGATCTCGACGACGGTCACGTCAGATCCGGATACTTGGGCGGCACGTTCAAAACGTTCGATGATCTCATCGCGCACATGCGGGACCGCTTCGACACATTTGCCGCCGTAGCCGAGATTGCGTTCGCGATCGATGACCGCTTTATAGATCATGCCGGATGTCATATAGTCATCGCCGCTGAGATCGCGATTGAGGAAACGCTCATAGTTACCCATGTCTTGATCGGTCTCGAGACCGCTATCAAGCACGAATACTTCGCCATGTTCGGTCGGATTCATCGTGCCGGCATCGACGTTCAAGTAGGGATCGACTTTGACGAGATTGACCGTCAATCCGCGTGCCGAAAGAAGCTTGCCGATCGAAGCCGCCGCAATCCCCTTACCGACACCCGACATGACCCCGCCGAGAACGAAAATATACTTATGTCCCGCATTGATCACATTGTGCACGCGCTTAGCTGCCATAGATTAGACTTGAAGATAACGCCGAACGGCGAGGAAACTTGATAACATACCGAGCACGATTCCCGACCCCATGACGACCAGGAAGATCAAACCGAACGAGGTCGTATAGTAGGTGAAGACATTGAATGTCCCGAGGAATTGTTGCGAAGCGGGCCCCATCCACGCGCACAGCGGATACAGCAATGCAAGAACGATAACACCAGAAATAAATCCGTACAAAACGCCGGATATCATAAAAGGTCCGCGCACATACCAATGTCCGGCACCCACGAGATTCATAATCTCAATCTCATCGCGAGAGGTATAAATGGCAAGCCGGATCGTATTGAACGCGATCAACAGAGATGCGAGCGCTAGCACCAACGCGATGGCGATCCCGAGCTGCCGCGACGTCTCAATGATATTTGTCAGATGCTGGATAGCAGTTTCGTTCTGGACATAATTGACCTTATCGATGGCAGGACCTGCGCCGCTCCCGCTACTTTGTTGCGACGTAAGAAACTGCGCGATCGTCGCATACTGTGATGTATCCTTTGCACGCACTTCGAGCGAAGCCCCGAGAGGATTGTCGGGCAATTCCTGCAAAGCCTGCATTGTGAGCTGATCATTGGCATGGCGCGCTTGGAATGCCGCGAGCGCCTGATCCGCCGAGACATACGTGACGGACTGAACTTGCGGCAATGCAGTGAGTGACGTCTCGACCTGCTGGATCTGACTTTGGGTCGCACCCGTCGTCATATATACGGTGATGTCGACCTTACTCGTGAGATCGGTGAGAACGGATTTCAACGCAGCACCGGAAATAAGAAGTACCGCGGCCACAAAAAGCGTGATCGTCATAATGAGGATCGCGGAGAGCGAAACGAAACCGTTTCGAAGGAAGCCGACGAACCCGTATCGTGCGACTCGTTTTGATGTGACCCAGAAACTCATAGCTTCTAGTTGTTAGCTTCTAGCTGATAGAGGGCATTGCGATTCCACATAGGCATATTGTATATCGGATTTTATCTAGAAGCTAAACACTAGTGGCTAGTAACTATTAGAGTGCATATTTCCCGTCTTTGTCATCGCGGACGATACGACCTTGATCCATCGTGACCACACGACGGCCGACGGAGTCGACGACCATCTTGTTGTGCGTGGTCAAGAGGACGGTCGTACCAAGATCGTTGATCTTCTTCAAGATCTCGACGACGTCGTGGGCATTGATCGGATCGAGGTTGCCGGTCGGTTCATCAGCAATAAGTACATCAGGCTGGTTGACGATGGCGCGTGCTATCGCGACGCGCTGTTGTTCGCCACCCGAGAGTTCGCGCGGGAAATTCCACATCTTGTCGGATAGACCGACGAGCTCCAGCACATGCGGCACATCAGCTTGAATATCTTCGTCGCTTCTGCCCGCCACTTCAAGCGCGAATGCGATGTTCTCATAGACATTTTTGGTCGAAAGAAGACGAAAATCTTGAAAAATAGTACCGATATTGCGGCGCAAACGGAGCAGCTCCTTATTAGAAAGTTTGGCAATTTCGCGACTACCGAAAAATACCGCACCCTCCGTGGGGAAAACCTCAGCAAAAAGCATCTTGAGCAACGTCGTCTTGCCGGCACCCGAATGACCGACGATAGAAACGAATTCGCCTGGTTCGATACTGAGGGTGATGTCCTCGACAGCCGGTGCCGCGCCATCGAAATAGACCTTAGTTACTTTGTCGAAGTAGATCATGAGAAGTAGCTTTTAGCTGTCAGCTTTCAGGAACAGCAAAGTCCATACGCTAACGGACTCTATTATACCCCCTCTTCTTGAGTATCAAAATCAACAGCGTGTGCATTACAACATGCCGTTCGAAATCTCGACGTGCCTGGCACTGCTTTTTTGGCACTCCTTTTTCAAGGAGACTTGTAGCGCGCGATGCTAATGGCCCATCGCCCAAAGGTCTTTCACTTCCTGCGCCGAGAGCGCGCGGTTGTAGATGCGGACGTCGTCGATGGTGCCGTTATAATACTCGCCGAAACCTGGGCTGTTACCAATGTGAAGTTTATTGACCGAGGTACCAGTGGTTGGGGCGGAGCCGAGAGAATACTGAACTCCATTTTTATAGAACACAATATTCGTGGCTGTATACTCCACAACAACAAACTGCCATTTTCCTATGTCTGCCACTACCGGAGCCCAACTACTGCTACCTGTAAAAATGTTGAAGTTGCCATCTCCGCGCGACGACTCCAATCCTCTGTCATAGCCTCCGTCATCGTCCGTAAAAACATCTTCATTTCCAGCAGACGAAGCTGGTTTAACCCATGCAGCGAAAGTCATAATAGGAATTGCACTGGGCTGTATATCCATATTGGTGCCAATGTAAGACGAACTCCCATTAAACTTCAACGCCTGGCCGATCTTGCCTGCGGTTGGTGAGGATGAGGTGGACATGTTGACGAGCGTGCCGGTGTTGTTGCTGCCGGAAGAATCGGCAGCGGTGTTGGTGCGCCAGTTCAAGGTCGGGCCGTCGAAGCTCCAGTAGCCGACGAGGCCGCTCGTAAGCGAGATGGTGTTGCTGTGTGCGACGTTGACCGTGCCGAGTTTGTAGAGATCAGCGACTTCTTGCGGCGAGAGAGCACGGTTGTAAATGCGGACGTCGTCGATGGTTGCATAGGCACTACCGATGCGAAATGGAAACGATGAGTTTACCAAAATTGTTGAAGATATAGGTGCCGAATTCGACTGGGTACCATTAATGTACGCACGAAGCGTGGTTCCGTCATATGTAAGAACAACGTGATACCATCGCCCAACGGAATATGTTTGTGCACTCCTTATTTCTTTCCATCCAGCATTGGTAAATACATGAAAGTAGAAATACCCGTCAGTCCATTGTTGGATTCCATACGGGATATTGGAGGTGATAGAACCACTAAATTTTGATACAAATTCACCGTTGCTAACCGTCCTCGGCTTTATCCATGCAGAAACAGTAACTGCGCCTGTAACATCGAGTGAGGGGCTGTCGGGAGCATTAACATAGCTTGTACTTCCATTAAACATGAGCGCCTGACCGATCTTGCCGGGTGTCGGTGAGGACGAGGTGGACATATTGATGAGCGTGCCGGTGTTGCCGTTGCCGGAAATATCCCGAGTGATGCTCGTGGTCCAACTGGTCGTGTTGCCGTCAAGTGGCCAGTAGCCGACGAGACCTTTGGAAAGGGGGGCGGTGCCTGCTTGGACATTGCCTTGCGATGCAGTGTCGGCGACATGCGCACTACCCGATGCATACAATAGGGCGATCTCTTGCGCGGAGAGCGCACGATTGTAGATGCGAACGTCGTCGATGGTGCCGGGGAAATAGAGAACATTTGCGTTTGAACAATTCCCGATTGTATTTTGATATGCAGCAACAC
>CAINVT010000006.1 GCA_903854215.1 uncultured bacterium
ATGTCCTTCAACGGAGAGAACATGCCGTCGACAATCTGCCATTGCGTGAGCGACGTAAGGAACGGGGACTGAACCAGTACCCACATACCTCCGTACCACACGTTAATGTTATTGTTCGCCGTACCAACCTCCCACTCCGAATCAATGTTCTGCTTAGCGCGCCGCATCTTTGCGGGATTCGCGATAAGGTAATTCTTTCCGCCGCCCATCGGCATCGGTTCCCCGATGTCGTCGAGCTGGTTTTGAAGAACCAGAATCATTGCTTCGATAGCGGACGGTGTGATATCGGAAGCGGTGACGATGTTCGATTGTGCCGCACCTCCCGGGACTTTCGTCGGGTGAGATGCTGACGCCAAAGGTTGACCGTCTCCATAGTCGAAGAGCTGCGGCAAGGTCACTGCGGCAAAAGCCGTATTGAACCGCTGCATCCGATGGCGCGCCTTGGTATTCTCGGCGGCAATCTGCGCTTTCGCGCTCTCATTCAACGCCTTCTGATATTTCGAATCGCGGCGCTCCGCTGCCTCTCGGGTCACCTGAATGCGGGCCGTAAACTTAAACGGCTCGACTCCGGTGATGAAAGACGGAACGTAGTCCTTCGAAATAAAAGGCTGTGCTTCCTCGGTCGGCGACAATTCGCTGATGCCGGTTATCGGAATGGTCTCTACGCGTTGCCTGCCCGATGCGTTGATTTCTTCGAACAACGCTCCGGTCTTCGTTGAGGCATCAAGGTATACGTCCGAATTGTAGGCCAGCAACTGCTTTTCAGCCTGGTCGATGGTCAATGCGAACTCAGCCCGGACTCCACGCAACAATATATCAATGGACCTTGTGGTTATCATGGATTATTAGGGGATTAAGGGTTATACATTGCTGCTTTCGCGAACTTACCTACGATGACGGTTGCTGCGGCGGTCGCCGGAGATTCCGTGTAGACGCCGAGACAGAAGACCTGCAACGGAGTGGTTTGACCCACGCCGTAAAGCTGGACCGATGCTTCGTCGACCTGACCCGCGTTCAAGAGGTTGTACCACGTGAATGCGAGACCCGAATATGCTTGCGTCGTACCTGCGGCGTTCTGCATATCGAACAAGAACTCCATGTCCTCCGTAATCGGAATGTACTGCGCGTAAATCTGCCCGCCTGAGACGAGGCCGGTATACGCTGCAGACGTGTTGTTACTGGCGGTCGTAATGGACGAAGGAGTGGTCGTGCCGACCGAGGCGAGGCCTTGGCCGATGACCTGGTCCTGCGGACCAATGAAACCCGTAACGAGTCCGAGCGGAAACACTGCGACTGACGCGACCGCGGCTGTTGCGTTTGTTACAACGGCTGCCGTGCCCGCGAGCGGGATGATGACATCCCCCACATGAACCGTTAACGTATTATCGAGCAACGCTTTACGCGTTGAGCCCGTATACACATCCTGAGCTAATCTAATCATTTGAAAGCTGTAATGTTAATTTGTCGACCAAGCTTTCAGACTTGAACCAGTTCTACCAGCCGTTTTTAATCTTCAGCTTTTTATACACTTCAAGCGGCATCCCGACGCGTTGAGCGGCTTGGATGTCCATCTCATCGAGCGATGAATTATCGGAACGAGGTTCAGCGCCTACCCCCACGAACCCGGCGGACGACGCGATGCGGTCGTACTCGCCCGCATTTTCAGCGAGCTTGTCGGCCACCCGCTTCGCCTGCAGGAACTCCTGAGGATGTTGGGCGACGAATGTCGTCTCGAGGTCCTTATAAATAAGGTCCTGATTCACTGCGCTCGAGTCGAACTTTTTGAAGTCTTCAAGGAACTGCTTCTGGTCTTCCGGCTTCACCTGGTACGTTTCGAAGAACTTCTTCGCTGCGGCGTCCAGGTTCTCTGTCCGCAACTTTGTCTGAAAGGTGGAGTCTTCGTTCCTACGCGCCTCGCGATGCTCCTTCAGTTCCGTTTGGACCCGAGTGAGCTCCGCGTCGAGGGCAGCCTTCTGTTTCTCCTTTTCCTCGACCGCCGATGTTGACTCGGCGAGCTGCGCCTGTTTTGCTTGAATATCTTTTTCTGTTGCCTCAAGCTTAGCAACCTTATCCTCTATTTCCGTCATAGTAGTTAATTTAATTTATTCACCGACGCCCGTTTATGGCCGGCGACGCCTTGTTGGTTACTACCGGAATCTATCTCCAGCATACCACAATATCAAAACACGTACGGTGCAGAACTCAAGACGCCTTCTTCCCGAACCGGTTCTTTACGCCCTTCACCGCGAACTTCATCGCCTTCATCTTCGCTGCTTTCTCCTTCGACGTCGATGCCTTCTTCACCTTCGGCGCCTTCGGATTTTTGACCGAACGGACCGACGGCTTTTTGAATGCAATGCTCTTTTTACTTGCCATATTGGTTCTTATTAGATTTACCCGCCTTGCTCATGGCAATGGCGACC
>CAINVT010000007.1 GCA_903854215.1 uncultured bacterium
ATCTTGCCCAGGGGGGGACTCGAACCCCCATGCCTCACGGCGCTACCACCTCAAGGTAGTAAGTCTACCAATTTCTCCACCTGGGCAACTGGCGTATTGTAATGCCTCTTCCCTGTTTGGGAAAGGAGTCCTACGCTTCCTGAGAGGCAACCTCTTCTATTGTTGTCTCCACTGCTTCGGGAGCAGCCACGGAAGCGTCATCGGCACCAGATGCGTGCACGAGGCGTGTGCGGCGGAGCATGCGGCGTGCTTCACGCGCGACTTTCTCGCGGATGTAGTAGAGCTTGGCGCGACGGACGCGGCTGCGCTTCACGATCTCAATACTGTCGATCATCGGTGAATACAAGGGAAAGACTTTCTCAACACCGACGCCAGAGGCGACGCGGCGCACGGTAAAGGTACCACCTGCTTCGGTACCATGCTTGCGAGCCAAAACGAGTCCTTCGAACGCCTGGAGGCGGGTCTTACCCTTTTCTTCGATCTTCTGCCAGACACGGACGGAGTCGCCGGCGCGCAAATCCATCGTTTTGCGGGCTTCCATGTCGACTGGTGAAATTACAACTTTGTTTGCCATACGTGGCGGGCACTATAGCATTCTGCTGCGGAATGGGCAAATTTTTATACAAAAGGCTTCCCTGTCGCTATGTGCGAGTTACTCTGCTTTTCCAATACCGTCACCATATAGGAGTAAAGACCTCGTTCCATTGCAGTCGGCATCAAGTAACCAGTTACTGCATTGTTTATGATTTCTTTAGGTACTATTGAAGCAAGAACTCGGGCCAAGCGCGGATGATGAAAAAACTTCCGTCCCAATCGTTCAAACTTACGCATGGTAGGCATCACGTTTTGTGAAAAATCATCTTCGTGAAGAACCTCAAACTCTTTTTTTGCTTTCTCGAGAAATGACGCGTAACTTTCAAAATCTTGAACGGCCATTCCCTTTTCCACCAGAGTACAAGCTAGAGTTTCCGTAGGAGTAAGCTTCGTCTTCTCCTTTTTTGAGTATCCATCAATGATAATAAATTGTCCGTCTGGCTTGAGAATCTTCCATACCTCGTGAAAGACCTTTTCTTTCGAAGTGCTGTGGCAAAGCGCTTCGACTACGAATACAACATCGAATGATGCTTCCGAAAACCGGCTCAGGTCGTGGTAATCCCCCCCGCAGGATGATAATTGCGTACTTTAGAAGCTTTTTTCTGAGCGCGAGATACGTGTGATGGAGACAGGTCGATGCCATAAAAATCCGATTCGGGAAAATGCTCCGCGAGGTAGAGAGAATCAGCCCCTCTACCGGTTGCAAGTTCTAAAACTCGCCTCGCTTTGTTTCTCGTAATGTATGAAGAGACGATCCGAGCGGCGCCAAGCAAATCATCATCCTTATAGACATCGCCATCACTAAGGCCCATGTGCACTCGGTCCTTTGCGTTATGAAAAAGTGAATATGGAATGATATTCAGCCGGTAATATTTCTGAATATAATTCGCATCGGCCGACAACTTGGATATTTGACCAACATCCAATATAGTCTTGATCATCTCAATCTTTTTCTCAAGAGTTTCCATGGCTTATTCTTTCGCTGTTTTCGGCACCAAAACGTCGATCAGCCACAGCAAGAATTCACGGGTTTCGACTGGTACGGAAAGCGACCGGGCGGACGTACGAGATTGGGCCGTGTACAGCTCGATACGTGCACTCGTATATGTTCGCGCGTCAGTTCCGTCGATGATGCTGCGTACTTCGCGGATTTCTGGTTCTGAAAGCTGGTTTTCTTTTGAATACAAATCTTTGAGTCGGGCCTTCTCTCCCCCTTTCACCTGGGAATAGGCGAGCAAGAACGGCAATGTGCGCTTATGCTCGCGCAGATCGCTGTATGCGTCTTTACCGGTTTCATCTGCAGTGCTCCATGTCGATGCATAATCATCCGCGATCTGGAATGCGAGACCGAGTGCAGAGCCGAACCGACGCAATTTCGCCAACTCTCTCGCGTCCTTCCCCGCAGCGATACCCGCAGCTTCCGCAGCTACCCGTACGAGCGCACCGGTCTTTTTCTGCGTCATGAGGATGTACCGCTCCTCGTTCACCACTTCTGATCCTATAGGAGCTGTAGCGAGTAGAAAGTCGAGATGCTGTCCTTCGATCACTTCGATGAAGGCTTCGGTCAGCGCTTGGGAGAGCTTCGCGCCGACCTTGGGAACGAGCGCCGCGCGCGCAACGCGCTCGGTGACGAGCAAGAGCTGCGCATCGCCAGAATTGATGGCATCATTCACGCCCCACAGCTTCCACACAGTCGGCTTGCCGCGCCGCATCTCGTCGCGGTCCTCGACATCGTCGTGGATAAGCGTGAAGTTGTGGAAGAGTTCGATCGCGATCGCCGCTTCGAATACCTTAGCGCGCGATCTGTATGCATCCGCGAGCATGAGACACATCGACGGTCGGAATCGCTTGCCTGTCGGCGCGTCGACCGGCTTGAAATCCTCATCGATATAGCCGAGGAAATATCGCAGCATGTTGTACATGCGGGCGTCAGGACCTTTCGCGCGACGCGCGAGCGAACGGGAAAGTTCGACGTCGACCGGTGTGCTGGCACGGCGGAGCGCCTTCTCGAAATCTGACACCTCTGCGGAAGAATCTCTCATACGCCGAAGGTCCGCTTGCGCTCATCGAACTCAGCGAGGATGCGGTCAAGATCTGCTTCGGCGAAATCCGGCCAGAATTTTTCGACAAAGAAGAGCTCGCTGTATGCCGCCTGCCAAAGAACGAAATTCGAGAGGCGGTTCCTGCCGCTCGTGCGGATGATGAGATCAGGATCCGGCATACCGGCGCTCCAGAAGTATCGGGAGAAATTCTGTTCAGTCACCTCCTCGCCTTTCTGCACCGCTACATTAACCGCTGAAATGATCTCAGCTCGGCTCCCATATGACATGCAGATCCATACGGTGATCGCAGAGTTTGATGCGCTCGTCGTCTCGAGACGCTGGATCGTCCCCTGCAGATCTCGAGGAAGCCGTGAGAGTTCGCCTATGAAACGGATGCGAACCTTATCTTTGACGAGTTCTTTGAGCGTCCCTTCGGCCGTCTCACGAAAGAGATCCATCAGGTACGAGACTTCCTCTTGCATGCGATTCCAATTCTCGGTCGAGAATGCATAGACGACGAGATGTTTGATGCCGCGGTCACGAACCCATCGCACGCATTCGATCAAACGATCGGCACCACGACGATGACCTTCGAGCATGGGCAAACCTTCTCGCTTCGCCCACCGACGATTGCCGTCGAGTATGATGCCGATACATTGCGGAGCGGACATCTCTACAAGCTAGAAGACAATCTCGAATGAGTCAAATGTTTTTTGTGTCATATCCGAAGGCGGGGGGACATTCCACTGTACTTCGATTCGCTCGACATGTGCCAAGAGCGGTCCACGGCGCAGATACGCGAGCCAGCGTTCCAGATTTTCTTTTATTCCTTCACCGTACACCTCGACAGATCCATCGTTACGATTGCGTACGTAACCAACAATGCAACATCGACGTGCCTTTCGTGTCGCGAAGTCGCGGAACATTACCAGCTGCACGCGACCATCGATGTGGCAATAAAGTGTTTCCATCCGGTCATTATAGACTTGCCATGAGGTATTTAATAAGAATCGACATATCGCGTATACTGTCCGTATGGGCGGTTAGCTCAGTTGGTAGAGCAATCGCTTTACACGCGAAAGGTCACAGGTTCGAGTCCTGTACCGCCCACCATTTAGTTTCGTATAGTAGATATAATTGCATTCTCACACCGTTGCGAAGTACCGTGTACTGCGCACTTCGAAGCCACGTCTAACGTGGCGAAATAGTGCCTTCGGTAGGAATCGAACCTACATCAAGGCCTTAGAAGAGCCCTGTTCTATCCATTGAACTACGAAGGCGATCGATCTCCTTTCATCACTTTTGTCGAACACTTCACCAGAGTAACTTTGTGCGGCGATACGGTCAATCGGTTCTTATTTCGATGGGTCGGGGATCTGCGGAATTGTACCAGTCTGCAAGCTGTTGAACTTTGCCTGTCGACCAGTAAAACTGCTGAGTGTCGCATCGAGTTTTGTACGATCAAAACTTGATTGTGTGGAAACGCTGGCAGCAGTAACGGATGTGCTCGAAGGTTTGCCCGACAACACATCAAAAAAAACGACTGCTCCATACGCGACACTTCCCCCAATAACAAGACCTGCAAGCACGAGTATCACCCTCCAATACAGATTGGCGAATGCACGCGCATATTCCGGTTCATGGCGATGTACGAAGACGGTATGAATGCGCTCAAATATATTTTTATCGAATGAGATCATGATGATGTATTTGAGACTGATAACACGCGTACCTGCGCGCTCATCTGCCATGCCGCATTACCTCCAGACGTATCTACAGCACTCTCCGCATGCGTGAGATTGATCTGTTGCACTGAAGATGGTATCGGGAGTGACTCAAGAAGAGATGCGGCATACAGAGCTGATGCAAAATTTCCTTCTGCAGATGCGAGAAAGCTGAACCCTTGTAAGGTCATTTTTCCGTCCACAGATGACACGTTTTCTGCGGATGCATTACTGATCTTGATAGCGACACCCGTTGACGTTCCGACCGAGTTGATCATATCGGCAAGCGACGCGGGGTCGACGGCAATCAGTGCATCGAGTTGTGCACGTTGCGTTGCGCTCGCCATCACAACCCCATGAAGATACGATGCCTGTACGGATTGCCGTGAATGCGCTTGTACTGATTGCATATTCGCCTCTCGCGTGTTCTCAAGCACGTTGATCCGATATGCAAAGGATCCAATCCCCGCCCATGCGAGAACCGCTAGCAGTGAAAGTGACCATGCAATGTATATCGTGTGACCTTTCATAGTGAAATCAAAATGCTCCTGCGAGGGTAATACTGAAACGTCCCCCATCTGCTCCGACTAATGCGCCGACGGGAATCGAGACCGACGTAAAATGCGGATCCGCCGACAATGTTGTCTGATATACATTGATCTCACCGCTGGTATCAGCGGCGCCGGTAAGCATGAGCGTTGATGGTGATCCTGCATGATACATGATCTGATCGATACGCACGCCCGCGGGTCGTAGCGCAAGCGCATCCGCTATTATAGCGGTCGGGGTCGAACCTGTTTGTGCGATCGGCGCGAGAACGGCAAGCAGCGCATTGGTATGTGCGAGCGCGCCAGCATCACTCGTCTGCTGTTTCGATGAGACTATCGTAGAATCCGGTGTCGCTTGACCCGTGTCTATGACTACCATAAGGAAACTGGGGATGAGGAGTACGAACGCAATACCCGCACAGATGAGCGCGGCGGCAGCGCCGACGAGAATGAAACGTGCGCGCTCGAAGCGAGCTATATCGTGCCGCATTTTTTCGGGAATGACATTTGCCATACGTCTGTATCAGATGCCGCGCAGGGCAAGCCCTGCAGCCGTCGCATATTCGAGCGATAATCGTCGATCAATAGGCGGGATATATTCATCATACGAAAACACTCGTTGCCAGATATCGCCGAGCACAACGTTCGCTTGCACACGACCGGCAATATAATCTGCGAGCCCGTATAAATTCGCACTGCCACCCACCAATACGACGCGGCCGACAGGAGTCACCCGTTCTCCCCGTTCGTTCCGCCGCGTATGCCAGTAGTTGTAGTGCCGCAGAATCTCATCGGCGAGCGCAGATGCCGTCCCGATGATCGCCTCGACGCCGGCCGACTTGCCCGAAGCTTGTACCATCAGACCCTGTTCATTCTTGAAATTTTCGATATCAGCGCCAGAAAGCCCCAGTCCTTTCTCGACTGCATGAGTGATCGCGTCGCCGCCGATTTCAACAGTCGAGGTGAATATCGGAACACCGCGCTTGAGGACCGCGAATCCCGACCGGGCACGCCCGAAATCAACGACCAGAACCACCGGCTCGTCCGGTTGTCCTGTCGAAACTGCCCGTCCGATCGAGCTCGCCTCGACTTCAAGAGATATGAGGACGAAGCCCGCGCGTGTGAATCCTGCCGCATAACTTTCGCTCAGGTCGCAGGGAAAAACGGTGACACTGATCTCCTGATTACCACTCTCTTCATCATCTCCGATCACATCAAAATCATAGACAGCCGCCGACGGAGAGATCGGAACACGTCCTTCAAATTCAAATTCGATCAGACGGAGCGTTTGCTCGCGCGACGTATCATGCGGTACCTGCATACTAAAAACATACGCAGCTTCTTCTGGAAGCGCGGCATGGACGCTCACGATACCGCCGAGGTCTTTCTTGAGCTCTGTAAGCGCTTGCACGAACAGATTCATATCTTTGACAAGGCCGTGAACGACGATGCCGTCGGGAAGTTTCTGATCCCCGTACGAGTGGACACGAACTCCTCGCGAAGATCTTTCAAGGACCAACCATTTGATCGAGGTATCGGATACGTCGATACCTACTACGGGAGGCGCGAGAAAACGCGGCGTCGGGAATGCGCGCGCGATAAAACTGGTTGCAACAGACTCACTCATGTTGAAAGTATATCATCCGTCGATACGGATGATGTCACCCCCTGCCAGAACTATCGCAACTTCGTTCCCGGTGAGAGTATACGTTCAGGATATAACAGCACGACACCGTCATCATCGCTTGTTGCAAGCAACATTCCCTGGCTCTCGACACCGCGTAACATGCGAGGTGCAAGATTCACAATATACGGCAACTGCTTCCCTACCAAATCTTCCGATGTTTTCCATTGTGCGATACCCGACACGATCGTCCGTGTACCCATCTCGCCGAAATCGATCGTGCACTTCAACAGTTTTTCGGTCTCCGGCACCGGTTCGACAGCGAGCACTGTACCAACACGAATATCAAGTTTGGCAAAATCTTCGTATGAAATTTCAGGCATATCGACCATTCTACGCTCTCAGCTGAGCGATGCAATTTCATGCAGCCGGCAATGTGGCAAAAAATACGGTCTGCAATCTTATTGACGAACAGTTTTCCCAAGGTCGAACCTCGGAGAAAAAACCCCACTACCCCAAGCCATAGCCGAGAATATTCTGAATGTATGGATACTGGATTCGGCAGAGTGCAACCATAATCACACTCATATTCGCCTACTACCTTTTGTAGTATATAAAAAGTGCTGCCCTCGCGCGAACGCGAGGGCAAAGTTCAGAGGGATCAAGTCCAAGGACATAGTCCTCAAGTTACAAGCGCTACTTGCGCACGCCCGCGAAAAGCCAACCGCCACGCCAACCACCGTCGCTGCGGTAGACGCCCACGCTCCGCTCGACGCTCCAACGGCAGAAGGCGGCATAGAAATAATTACCATCCACATCCACCCACTGACAAGCGTTCGGATGATCATCGGCGAATTCAGGATTCGCCGTATTGTCGTCAATCTGCGCACGAGGGGCAGGTTGCAGACCGACGTAATCGTATTCCGCCGCAAGATTTGTGGGACTCATCCAGCCGTTCCGGTCGAAGGCTTGTGGGCGAGGCTTGAAGTAAAACAACTTCGCTTTTGTGCCGTTGCCGAGCGGCATGGTGGCGACGACCGCGTCATTGATGTAAAGCCTTCGCCCAGACGCTTCGAGCGCCTGCATTGGCGTACGGCCACGATTGACCGAGACATCGTGTGTGATGAATCCGTTCAACATCTCGGCATGTTTGCGAACGACGGCAAAAAGTTCCATACCGAGGTTCTTGGTTCCAAGAACCTCCTGCATGATGTCGACAGGAATTTCGCCGCAATGCTTGCGCAAGGCATCACGGAACTTTCCGACGACGTTTTCAATTTGGCCATCTCTGGCATTTCCAGATGCGGTCATGATCTTTGTCATGGCGTCATCTCTCCTTTTGCCAACAAAACACAACCGCGTTTGCGGTGTGCCGTAGCAGAAAAAGTCCTTATTTTAATTCACTTTCCGCAGGTTTAACCTGCGGAGCGGGCACTTTCTGCTACGGCAAACCGTTTTTCAATGTTCAAAAATCTGTCGGTATTCTACATCAAATACATGAATTTGTCCAGGTCGATTTTAGCAAGCAATTACTGCCTATTTTAGGCATCATCATGTGTCGACGACTGCTTCCTCATATCCAAAAACCTTTGCAGAATGAACGCAGCGGCAGAGGCATCGTCGTGCTCGTGACCTTTCGTGGCTAATTTGCTCACTTCCATCGTACTCCATAGTTCTGAACCTCGTTCAACGGGTAATCCAGTCGTCTGTGCCAGCTCGTCAGCAAATGTATCGGCTTTATCACTCACCGAATTAGCTATGCCTCCATGAGAAAGCGTGTCGCCGATGACTATCGACTCTGCATGCTCGTCAGCAATAAGCGCAGCGATAGTTTTCACTAATTCAGCGTCATTTTGAAGTGTTGTGCGTGGAAAGGCGATGGTGCCGTCCGCGTCGGAAACGGCTATCCCGACCCGTTTTGAGCCATAATCTATACAAAGATACTTCATATTCCCCAGTATAGCTTACTTCAGTATTTTAAATGACAAACCCTGCTCCGGGGTCTGGAGCAGGGTAGTCGCATTATATTACATCTGAGAAATAAAAATATTTCATTCGTCGGCTTCGCGCACACCAAACGCCTGTACCGTGCTACTTCCGAGCCGATCCCCCACTACGACCACCTCCGTCCCGACCGAGAAATCAACACCCTCGGGAAGCCTCGTTTGATCATTCACCTTGACGGTCGTCGTACCTGCACCGTTCTGATCAACGATAATGAAACCATCCGCGGTCATGGCGAGAATGACACCGTGATATACGTCAGGCGGCGGCGACGCACGAAACGGAGCGCCATATATGAACGAGAGCGGAGGCGGTAATTGGTGGTGATCTGCATAGAATTTCATCTGCCGGTGGAACGGTGTGGCAGCGATCAGGAATCCTCCCAATAGGATAAATGCGACGATACCTATTGCAGAAAGCAGAAGTGGCTTGCGATATACGAACGCATAACGACGTACCAATACTTCAAGAATCAAGGCAAATATGCCAATCAGAAAGATCAAGAGCCATGGGATTGAGCGCAGGAATGAGAACCACCCCCGACCGCCGAAGCTCGGCACGAACCACGCGCCGCTATCATGCATAAAAAAAACCAAGAGACTCGCGATATATACGAGTGCCAACAGCACGATGAATGCTCCGACCGCGGCAAGCGTTGAGAGCAATATGAAATGCCAGCGGGGCCGCATGGTGACAGTCCCTTTCTTGATAGCATCCATCACCGACAATCGCGATGAATGCGCCTTTTCCGGAGTATGTTGTTCTAATTCATCATTATTCATAGCGAGGCAGTGATCCGGCGATTTTCGTTAGTGCAGTACGACCGCGAGCAAGACGTACACCGACCGTCGACACCGGAATCTGTAAGATTTCCGCAATTTCTTTATAGTCCATCCCCTCTAGGTAATACAATACCAATGGTTCACGATATTTCGGGCTGACCTTGTCAAGATATTGGTCAAGCATCGCTTGCGTATCGCGCTCAAGCGCGGCGCTATCGGACGTATCAGGAGCCGTGAGATGTGGAAAAAGCGTGTCAAAGTCAATCGTGAAGATTGTGTGGCGCGAGGCGCGTTTCTTCAGCGCGTTGACGAACTCGTTGTGCGCGATGCGATAGATCCACGGCGAGAAACGGCGCGTCGTGTCGAAGCTTTGGATATTCTGGTACGATTTTATAAAAATATCCTGCACAATATCCGCTGCATCATCGGGATCGAGCAGGAATTTACGCGCATAGCGAAAGAGTTTCGGCTGATACCGCCCAATAAGCTCTCCGAAGGCTTCGGCGTCACCCCTCTGGACGCACAGTGCGATATGCTCGTCGGTTTCTGGAACTTCCGTCACCATATGGGTCTAAGGATACACGTCCCGAGGCTCTTTCACTACCCGAGGAGCTTCGATGTCTTGTATGTCTCTGGTTGAAACGGCTTGAGCCGCTTGATCCGAACTGAGAGCCCCGCCGCTCGAAGGTCACGTTCGAGATCGCTCACATACTCACCTTCCTGATCGTAACCGAGTGCGATGATATCGGGCGCAATTTTCGCAATATGGTCGATGTAGCCCGTCGAATCGCCGATGACCGCTTCGTCGACCAATGGATACCCTTGCAGCATCGCGAGCCGTTCTGCTTCCGAATGACGCGGATTGGCACCCTTGATACGCGTGACGGACGCATCGCGTGCGATCGAGACGATGAGATATGGATCCGTCGCAAGAGAGCGCGCCTGCCGAAAAAGATCCTCGTGCCCCGGATGGATCATGTCGAACGTGCCGAAGATCATGATGCGAGTCATAGCAGTGCAACAGCTTCCTCTTCCCTATTGACTCGACCGAGCATCAGCATCGCGATGATGAGGAACAACGTCCCGATCCACTGCCCCGCGAATAGTCCGAGAAACGTGCCCGCCGCCCAATTGCCCGGAATGAAATATGCGTTGACGAACACGGCCGCAAGCGGAAATCCGAGCTCCGCGATCGTCGCGATTGACGCGCGGGTGAATTGGAGTCCGTAATAATACAGGTATAGCGAGAAGACACCGGAAGCGAGCGCGATGATGAAAAGGAACAGGAAATCCGTCGCGGAAAGCGTCCCGGGCGCCGGAAACGTGTGCTGCCAGGCGTTCAAAAATCCGAGGAATACGAACGCAATGACGAAACGCAGCCCCGTCATTGTCTGGAATGCCGCCTTCCGCAAGACGAATTTGCCGAATACGGTCGACGCGCCCCAGATGACCGCCGCGAGAAGTGCTAGGAGCGCGCCATGCAGATTCGGATTGAACGTCTCGCCGGCATAGGTCTGCGGGATGAGCCCGGGGAAACTCACAAGGTACGCGCCGAAAAGCGCGACCACAGTCCACATCCAGAAACGCGGATGCAGTTTCTCGCCGAGTATCGCCCACGCAAGTACGATCGCGATCAGGGGCTGTACCTTCTGCAGCACGATTGCGACCGACGGATTCACGTAATGAAATGCATCGGTGAAGAAGATCGACGCGAGCGCCGAGCCGAAAATCGCGATGAACGCGACGGCGAGCCATTCGCGCCATGAAAGGTTCTTGAGATCACGCCAGCCGAACGCAAGGATCGGCAGTGCGACGATGCAATCGAAGAAATGCTCGCCGAAGACGATGAAATTGGATGAGAGCGACTGGGTAAGATGGAGGCGAAACGGCGCATCAGATGCCCATAGCATCGCAGCCAAGAAGATGAGCGCCGGCCCGGCAACGAGGAGCTTGCGTGAGATGGACCGCATGATGTCTATAAAAGTGCCGATTCGAGGGCACCGAGCGCCGCTTCGATCCCTGCGTTCGTGTTTCCGCGCGAACGGACCTGTGCCTGCTCGAGCGAATTGACCGTGAGGACGCCGAACGCGATCGGGATATTCTTGTCGAGAGCGACCCGCGTGATGCCATTGGAAACCGCCGAAGCGATGTACTGGTCATGACTCGTCTCGCCCTTGATGATGCAGCCGAGCGCGATGACCGCGTGCACTTTTTTGCGCATGATCATCTTTTGAGACGCGAACGGCAGCTCGAAGCTCCCCGGCACATGCCAGATGGTGATATTGGAATCTTTGACCTTCCACGCATGGAGTGTCTCGAGCGCCCCCGCGAGCAATCCTTCGGTAATATCTTCATTAAAACGCGACACGACAATGCCGATCTTCAGCTTCGAGGCGTCACGCGGTGCGACCTCCTTTTCGTAGTGTTTTCTTTGCATGCCCCACTGTACCACTCTCGCCGAGTGCGGCAACGATATAGCGCGCCATGAGATCAGCCTCAATGTTCACGTAGTCGCTTTTTTTTAGTGACCCCAGGTTCGTTACAGCGAGCGTATGCGGGATCAGGGCGACCGTCGCCTTCGTGCCGGATAGCCGCGCCACTGTAAGACTGACGCCGTTGATCGCGATCGAGCCGAGTGCGGCGACATATCGGGAAAGTGTTTTTGGCAGTTCGACCGTAATGCGTCGGGTAGTTTCCTCTTCGATGACTTCGGCAATGCGAGCTGTCGCATCGACATGTCCTTGCACCACATGCCCATCAATATAGTCATTGAGTGTGAGTGATCGTTCAAGATTCACGATTGAACCCGTCCCGAATGATCCAGCCGTCGTTTTCAACAGCGTTTCCGGCATATATTCGACTTCGAAGAACCCTTTCGGCAATACCGTAACCGTCGAACAGATGCCATCGACCGCAATGCTCTGCCCGAGCACGAGTTTCCAATCGCGCGGCTTTTCGAGGCGAACCTGTATGACACTCCCCTCTTTTTTTGCCGATGTGACCTTTGCTTTCGCTTGTATGATTCCGGTAAACATATGATTGTTATGACTTGTGCTTCGCACGATACCCCCGAACACGGTCGATGTCACCTTGGATCGCATGGCTCATCTGCTCGTCATCGACGAATGGCGCGCTCTCGCGGATCTTTTCTATGATCTCGACCGTTATCGTCTTGTCGTAGAGGTCGCCATCAAAGTCTAGTAGATGTGCCTCGAGAATCTCGCGGGTGACATCGGCATACAGCGCAGCGTCGTACAAGTGGGAATCAACCGACACGCGACCGACGTAACTTCCCGACAGATCAAGCTTGCCGAGCGGGATATTCGCAGTCGGAAGGCCGAGCTGTTTGCCCCGTTGCTCCCCTTTTTCTACGATGCCAGATACGGTTTGCATGGCGACATTGTAGACGTTTGTGGATCAAAACGACAGTAACAACAACGATACCTGGCATCAATTTCGCCCAATATCGGTCTCGATTTCCTCTCAGCAATTCTTCCCCATCAGATTCTTCCTTACTTTGTCCCACTAACTATAGCGGAATCAACATCATCAAGTGATGGAATTCTATGAAGAAAAGAGCCGGTGTTCAAAACCGTTGGAGGACCATTTTGTATTGAAATACGAGTTTCGGTGCGATGCGGTGTAAAAAACAGGAGATTGTTTCTAAATACATACATACAAGGATAATATGAACCTGATTTGAAAATGTCTTCCACGACTACTGTTTTTCCATTAACAGAACCTGACATCTGTCTTACTAGAAGTTCTCCATAAGGTGCCAAAAATTTAAAAAACGGGAATTCAACGATACTCAGATTAAGGGAATATTTTTGTGCGATTTGTCGAAAGATCTCATCGCTACTCTTTTCACCCCTCACAGAAATCATCCAAAAAATGACATACGTTATTACCAAAAGGAAACTGAGGATTTCTGATGACGAAACAGATGTAGCCATATGAATTAGGAACTATTAAAGCTGAATATCCCACAATTATTGCATATCATGGGAGGTATCGAAAATTAAAATTGCAGTCCATCTCTCCACAGGACTCAACCTCGAGATTGAGCCCTGTGTCTTGAATTGGCTTTGACAAAATGGCTCAATTGGCTAAAATGGACAGATGAGCAAAAATACTGCGCCAGTCTTCGCAGCGAGTGAGGCGAAGAATAATTTTGGGAAGCTGATCGACGCCGCACAACGCCGCCCCGTCGCCATTGAGCGCCACGGCCGGACTGTCGCATTCGTCATCTCCCCCGAAGACATGGAGGCGCTTGAGGATTTTTTCTTAGGGGTACAGGCGACGGAGATTATGAAGCAGGGGTCTTCGCTCGGTATAAAAGCCAGCGAAGCGTATTTACGCAAGCTTCGCCATGCGAAAGATTGACTTCTGGCCGCACGCGACGGCTTTTCTCGATACGCTTCCCGCGAAACACCAACGCCAAATCGGAGAAAAGATTTCTGCATTACAAAGAGACCCATTCATACCGCGTTCGAAACTACTTGAGGGCTTCGGGTCGCTCCGACGTCTACGGTCGGGCGAATACCGGATTGTTTATTTCGCCACTGATGCATTACTGACAATCGTCTTGGTCGGCAAACGCAACGACGATGCCATCTATCGCCAGCTTATGCGATTGTTCCAGTGATGTTTCGAGGTCGTCAATCGAGCGCAGTGTATACTGGAGCGCGAATATGTCACTTCGTCGCGGAGTTTCGCTTGTAGTTGCTGTTGGCGCACTGATCGCATATGGATTGTCTCACGTGCAAGCGGCCCCCGTCGCGAGTCCTGCAATCGCAACAACCAGCACGGGAAGCACCTCGCTCATCACCGAACCAGAAGCTGGCATTCAACCGATCATCGACATGATCGCGAATGCATCGTCGTCGGTCGATCTTGTCATGTATCAGCTCGAGGATACGAATGTTGAACAAGCGTTGGCAACCGATGCGAGCCGCGGTGTCGCGGTCCATGTGCTTTTGAACGAGGGGTATTACGGCAAGAAAGAGAATACGAAGAACGATGCCGCATATCAATTCCTCTCACAACACGGCGTCGCTGTCCGCTGGACGCCGACCTACTTCGCGCTCACGCATGAAAAGTCGATCGTCATCGACGGGCGCGAAGTCGTCATTATGACTTTGAACCTCACACCGCAATATTATGCATCAGGCCGCGAGTTTGCGGTCACCGACCAAGATCAGGCGGACGCGTCGGCAGCAGAAGCTGCATTCACCAATGATTGGAACGCGACTCAATCCCCCGCCCCGAACGGCGATTCGCTCATCTGGAGCCCCGGCTCAGAGAACGCGATGCTGAGTCTCATTAATAACGCGAAGTCGTCGCTCGATATCTACAACGAAGAGATGGCCGACAATCAAATCACGTCGGCACTCGAATCGGCCGCACAGCGCGGGGTCACCGTGCGAATCGATATGACGAATTCGAGCGAATGGAAATCCGCATTCACGGCGCTTACGCAAGCGGGTGCGCAGGTACGCACGTACGCAGCGAACGCGCCCTTGTATATCCACGCAAAAATGATCCTCGTCGATGGTTCAAGCGCATTCGTCGGTAGCGAGAATTTCTCATCAAATTCGCTTCAGAAGAACCGCGAGCTCGGTATCATCATCTCCGATCCTGCGACAGCTAACGAGCTCGAACAAACGTTTACGAAAGATTGGTCCGGTGCAACCGTGTTCAACTCTCCCTCCTGAAACTACCGAAATAACGGCTCAATAGAGCCCCATTCCGCAGGTTTAACCTGCGGAATTCAAAGCTACGTCGTGACGAATCCCGCTTTCGCATGACTACTGGCGGACTGCGTCACGCCGTAGCTCGCCGCTTCGGCGAGCGAAAGGTCGCCTTCGCAAACCTTGGCGGACGTCGTCACGCCGAAGGTTCGCTTCTGCGAACCGAAGGCGGATGGGGTGAGATTCGAACTCACGACACCTTGCGGTGTGACGGTTTTCAAGACCGTTGCCTTAGACCACTCGGCCACCCATCCCTGAACCCCTTTTGTACCACGCCAACGCACTTTACGCACACAGGTAATGATACAATCATTCTATCTATGCCGCAGTCACGAGTGATACTTCGCTGGAGCGCTTACGAACACGAACATATCGAACGTGGCAGTGATTGGTTTTGGGGATTGGGAATCGTTGCGATCTCGATCGCAATCGTGAGCATTATCTTTCATGACGTGCTCTTTGCGATCATCATCATCATGGCGGCGGTGACGATCGCGATACTTGCCGTGCATCCGCCGGAACTGACTGACTTCGAGGTTTCCGAGCGCGGTGTGCGCGTTGCCGGCAAACTCCATCGGTACGAAGAGATCATTTCATTCTGGGTCGAAGATGAGAACGGCGACCATCCGACGCTGCTCATCGACACCATTAAATTCATGCATCCCAACATCATCATCCCCATTGAACACATCGATCCGCATGAAATCCGCGCATACCTCAAGGAACATGCAGAGGAAGTGCCGATGCAAGAACCCATGGCACACAAGATCATCGAGTTCTTCGGATTATGATTTTCACCGGAGCGTGCCATTTTTTCTGTTACTTGCCATACAGCCAGGTACTTCCATTTTTCTAAAGCCGAGTACGGCTAAGAAAAATTGGTCGCAACACAGAATCGTAGAATTCTTCGGATTGTAGAACTAGCTCGTCGTAGTTGAACTCGTACTCGTTGCCGTACCGACAGTAATCAAGGTGCTCGCTTGCATTGTTCCCCCCGCGGCAGTCTGGCAGCTCAGTACGGCTGTCATTGATGAGGTCAGTACCGGTGTCACCGCTACTCCATTGGCGGAGGTATTGCTCGCGTTGGCAGACGTGAATGCGCTGTTGTTGGGGCTCGAGATGACACATGACTGCATACCGCTCGTCACCCAACCAACCGTTGATGTTGCATTGCTCGTTATTGAGTTCGGTGAAGCAACAAGTGCGATCGAAGGCTGATTGATCTGTACGGCGCACTGCGCGCTTGCGGTGAGCGATTGATTGGTGCAGGTCAAAATGTAGTTCGTGCTATTGGTGCCAGCTGAAGGCGCAGCGATCGATGCCGTCGCCGAACCAGAAAGTTGGCTGTTGGTATTGAATCCACTGCCGGACGACCCCGTCGCATTGGTGCAAGAGTATGACATGGTGACGGTCATCCCGATATTGGCAGTCTGCGGCTGACACGAGAGCGATGCAGAAGGCTGCGTCGCGTTGTTGGTATTGTTCGCATTATTTGAAACACAGGACCAGTATGTCGGACAGTTGTTGGACTGGCGCTGCTGCTGCCATGTGCCGACCGTACACGAAGACGCGGCCGGCTGCTGTTGCGGTTGCGGACATGCCATTCCATCGGTGCCGGTGCCGTACGGTGAATTTGCCGCGGCTTGTTGCGCAGCCTGCTGTGCGGCAGCTTGTGCAGCTTGTTGCGCCGCACTCTTATTCATCCCCTGCATGAGTCCTGTCAAGAATGAGGTGAGGCCAGAGCCGAGATTTCCGAGATTGGGAGCAGGAGCTGCTGGCGCAGCTGGAGCTTCCGGAGCTGCTGGTGCGGGGGGTGGAGTAGTACAATTTCCATTTATACTTACCTGTCCGGGAACGATGCAATTTTGAGTTGGTTTAATAAAAGTACTGGGAGCAGTCGTCAGGACGCATGACCCACCAGAATAAGAATATCCTGTGGGACAATCGCAAGTACCACCTGCTACTGGGTCACCCACACAACCAGTAGGAGCTGGGACTGGGGCGGGAGGCGTAGTGGGAGACAAAACACATGACCCACCAGAATAAGAATATCCTGTGGGACAATCGCACGAACCACCTACTGTTGGGTCACCACAATTAGTAGGAGTAACATCGTAAGCTGTAAGGTTGGGATTAGTAGTCACAGGTTGTTGTCCAACTCCTGAACCACTTTCAGGACCGGGTAAGGTATTATGATCTGCCGCCATTGCCTGTAACGCGGCGTTAGCATTGTTATTTTGATCCACACTCGATGTATTCGGTGACCCATCGGGGGCGACATTAGCTACTTGGCCGCCTAGATTTGACTGCAAATATTGAAGTCCCGGATCTGTGCTCGGATTATTCGCTTTATACATATTCCCCAGACCAGTGGCAACTGTCGAATCCGGAGCGGCTTTTATCGCATCAACGGCAAGATTACCGCCCGGATCTGCTGGTGGTGCGACTGTAAACTTGCCGTCAACACTTAGGTACGTCTTACTACAAGGAGCGCTCAAACTGGCGGGGGTACAACCAACACCTGAATGGTTTTTTATACAAGAACTCATACCACTCGTCGTAATCTTCGCGGACAAGCTTGAATTTCCCCCGGTAGAATCCCCAACAGCCGAGATCGTGTATGTGCAACCCGGTAAGCATTGCTGGGTTGCAGAGGTAACGGCAGTTGATCCATCGTTAGACGTTGTGCTTTTCTTATCACTACTACAGGAACATGACTGCGTTTTGTAATCGCATGTGCCGGTATTGCTCGTTGTGGGCGCAGAATCCGTTTTGGTCGTCTCCCCAGTCGCGAGCGAATATTGATCAGCTGTCGCCGTCAAAGCCGTCGGCGCATACGCAAAACTGCCCATCGAGCGGGCGTATTGAAGTGCGACAAAAACGGCACCGAGGACGGCAACGAGCACGATGGCTGCTAAGACTGACGCTCCGTGTTCTTTCAAACGACCACCAGAAAAAGACATGCGCTCATCATGGCGCTTAATGCCTTTGACTGCAATGGCCTTTCGGCGATATTTGTGGAAAAGACCAACTCGCACACCGAGTCAATCGTTGAAAAAATGTGGGCGGAGTTCTGAGTCCGGGATATATGCAGATGCTTGTTTGAAGATCGCACGCAGCGTGCCTTTGGAAATCTGTTTACGCTCCGGCACCATAAGCGTCTCTGTACGCGTGATAGTCTCCCGACGGAGTTTGATATGACTGCCTCGTTGTCCATGCACCACAAAGCCGAATGTCGAGAGAATTTCTGTGACCTCGACGCTCGAAAGAATCCTAAGCTTGGACCCCCTGAAAATTTGTAGAAATCTCGAAACTGGTCAATATCGAAGGAGTCGCCCCGAAACCGAGTTCGGCAAGATCCTCACCTTCGAAATACAGCGCTGTCGCTTCTTTGATATTCGTCTGAAGCTCTTCAAATGTCTTTCCGTCGGTGACGATCGGTACATTGACCCCCGATGCGGTATAGACACCGTCTTCTTGAGACACCCAAAATTGGATGATGTTCTTCATAGCAATACTATAACACAACTTGTGCTCCCGGCAGGACTAGGCCAAGAACATTTCCGAACGCCGTCGCGTTCAGAAATTTCTCGGCCCTGATTTTGCTACCCACTCTACTGAGCGGGCACCCCGCAAAATCTTTCGATTCCTGTCGCGAAGGCGCCCCGCGCCCTCGCTCCGGGAGCACATCGTTCGTAAACTCACTCTGTGCTCCCGGCAGGAATCGAACCTACATCACGACCTCCGCAAGGTCGCGTCCTATCC
>CAINVT010000008.1 GCA_903854215.1 uncultured bacterium
AGTGGGCAGATTGCCACTTTGGCGAGCAACACCGTCACGAATATCAACTCGTTGCAAAACACGATAACGGCAGTCAACGCGCTCGTCGCCGGTGTCACCAACACCGCCTCGCAGGCGGCCCAGACTGCCGCCTTGCAACAGCTCGACCAACTAACCGCAAGCAACAGCTTCCCGACACAGACCAATATGGCACAAGCGAGTCAGCAGGCATCGACCATCAGTTCGACGATGCAGCAGTTGGTAACCAATACGGTACAAAGTTGGGAAGGAATGGACAACAACACGGGAGCGCAAGATCTTTCATGGGATGGCACCGTGGCACCAAATAGTACTGACAGCCACACAACGGTCGGTTGGTGCAACGCTACACCAACTTCCATTGATCCAAAGACCCAGCAGATGTGGGAGACGGTGTGGGGGAAACAATAGATATGAATGCTCGACAAAAAATCATTACATTTGCGCTCGGCATATTTTTCGCAATGACGCCGATTCTGTCTCAGGGCGGCCAACTACTCGCAATCGTTCACGCGGCCGGCCCGCAATGCTCGGGGTCGAATCTCGAGATTAACAATGCTACGAATGCTTCAGACTTTTCGCAAAATCAGACTGCCACATACAGATGCGCCAACACTGTCACGACTTCTTTAGGAGATAACCAATCTACTTCTGATACCACTTTTACATTCTACAACTCCGACTGGGGTCCTCCCGTTGGTAGTACAAATTACGATCCCATTGGCAATGTTACTGTCAAAGATCAAAACGGAAAAACCATACCGCCCAACATAAAATGCAGTACCCTCACTGATTATTTCATCAATATGGGCACCTGTTTGGGTCGATCACTAAGCGCCATTATTGGCTCTCTACTCATAACAGTAGCCGCGTGGCTCCTCGAGGCGATCGGCCTACTGTTCAACTATCTCACGTATTATACCATAATAACGTTTGGTAATTTTAATTCCACGGGAGTGAGCGGATTGGTCAACTTCACAAATAATATAAATGTCGGTTGGGGTCTATTTCGTGATCTCTCAAATATCGTTATTATTGGTCTTTTTACCTTCATTTCAATTTCCATCATTCTCGGACTTAAAGAATACGGTGCCAAAAAAATGGTCGCGCGAGTGCTGATAATCGCTGTCCTCATCAATTTCAGTCTACTTTTCACCAAGATTATCGTTGACGCATCAAATTTCACCGCGTACCAATTTTATAACGCTGCAAAATTGAACGGCACAGATACTCCAACAGGTGCATTTAATCTTGATACATACTCGCAGTTTTCTCAATCTGGCGTTGCGGGCGAACTTTTCAAATTCATGGGAATTACGGGGCTTTCAAATACATTCAATCTATTACAACAAGGAGCCGACACGCAACAGAACGGTTGGATCATACTGTTGCATGGGCTATTTGCTGCGACGATGCTTCTCGGTGTGGCACTTGTACTTCTCTATGGCTCTTTCCTACTCTTAACACGTGCAATTATGATCATAATATTGATGCTCACTGCATCAATTGCATTTGCAACACATCTCGTACCTGCACTAGACAAGAGAGGGTGGAGCTTGTGGTGGGAATCTCTGATCAACGTGGCAGTTTTCGCACCTGTTCTCATGATTTTTTTGTGGATTACTTTGATGCTCGCAAAATCACTAGCACCGACGAATGGTGGCACACTTGGGGCTCTGGTAGGGGATCCGACGGGGAGTTCCAATCTAAGCGCACTTTTCAGTTACATCATGATCCTTGGTCTTCTTTATGCATCATTCAAAATTTCAAGCACTTTCGCTTCGATGGCGAGTGGGATCAGCTTCGCCGGCATGGCCGCTGGTGCCTTGGCTCTCGCGACGGGAGGGGTGACGGGGTTGGCTGGTAGAGCCCTTATTGGGAAGAGCAGTGCAGGAGGTTTGGCGAGTCTACAACAAAAGATCGAAGACCGAAAGGCTGCTGGTGGGAAGGATGCGTCGAGATTTGAACGCGCTCGAATGCAGACGTACGCTTCGCTATCAAAGGCAACCTTTGACCCTACTAAGACTAAGTTAGGTGCTGCGGCAACGAAGGGAGCGCCCGGATCTTCACTCTTTAAAGACGCAGGGAAGGGAGGCTTCGTGGGCGTTAAGGATCGTCAGGCGGCAGCGGGGATCAAGAAAGCAGCAGCCATCGCGCCGTCCGCGGATCAAGTTAAGGCTGCGATTGAAAAACAACAAGAGGCGGAGAATGACACACTCAAAGCAGCTATAGATTCCGGTACCGCAAACCTTGCGAGTGCACAAGCAAATAAACCGAAGGCTGTCGCTGATGTTCGCGCTACTCAAACAGAACGACCGGACATTGAACAGAAGCTCGAGGTACATAAGTCTGAACAAGAAACTGACGCGCAGACGAGACAGAAAGAAATTGCAGATCATGCAAGTAATATGAATGATATCAAGAGACGTATTGATCGGGCCAGAACCGCGGTGGAACGACAAGAATTAGACACAAAACGTACTGCTGCGGAGAGCGGCCATAGCGCTTCTATCAACTTGATAGATGCAAAGATGAGTGCACGTGCTAATGAGATGAAGACAGTCCAAGGTAAACTGGATCAGCTTAATCAGTCAGCCGAAGCTACCGTCGATGCAACAATCAGTAGTATAAAGAAAGACATTAGCACCGCAAAAGAAAGACAAGTGGAGCTTGCTAGTGCATTAGCAAAAGCCGGTAATGCTGCCAAAGAAACCAAGGTGAATCTCGGTAAAATCTATGCGCATCAGCGACTTAGCACTCTGTACGGACTTGTCGGCAGCGTGGAAAATGATGCGGCTTCAAAGCGGGTCGGGGGTGCACTCAAAAAACATGATAAACAAGAGGAGCGAGAAGCATATCTGAAGATATTTAAAGGTGACGAGCATGGTGCAGAGGAAAAGAAGTCTTGAAGCGGAGGAGAGTATGGATATTAGAAATAATTTTGCACGAATATGGATGAAACGGTAAAGAAAGATATACAAGACAGGCTTGCACAGCTACCACAGGTAGTACGCGACGCGATCTCGTCAGCCGACACAACCACGCACCTTCGTGAACTGTCGAACTTGCACAAACTCCACCTTGATCAGTGGCAAGAGCTCGAAAACCAAGTAATGCTGACTCTCCTCGCCTTTAAAGAACTCGAGGGCCTACCACAAAACATCGAGAGTGAGGTCGGGGTATCCCACGAAACCGCGGTGGCGCTTGCTGCAGACATCTCCCGCATTGTTTTCGAACCGATCCGCGAGGAGCTCGAACGGCAGCTCGAACACCCGGACGCGCAAGCAAAAGAAGAGACGGGTGTTGAAGCGATGACCGCACAGGTACTTTCAACTTCATCGACTTCAGATGAACAGAATGTTACGCCAATACTAAACGACACACCAACGCCAACGCCGCCACCTACACCTACTCCAATCTCACCACTCGTACCACCGCCGTCGGCACCGGAAACAAAAGCCGTCCGCGCACCGCTATCAGATACGTACAAAGTAGGGGAGACGAGCACCACACGTTCGGATGTTCATGATGATCCGTATCGGGAAACTCCATAGGTTCTAGTGGCTAGGTTCTAGGTTTTAGGCTATGAATACAGGGGTCAAATCACATAAAGATTTGGTTGTGTGGCAAAAGGCGGTCACGCTTTCGCTCGATGTATATAAACTGACGAACAACTTCCCGTCGCGGGAGATATATGGTCTTTCCTCGCAAATGCGGCGGGCGGCAATTTCAATTCCGTCTAACATCGCAGAAGGAAGCGGACGTTCCACGCGAAAAGATTATGCGAATTTTTTACACATAGCATATGGCTCGACCGCCGAACTTGAGACTCAAATGCTGATTGCATTACGGTTATCGTTTTTCGATATCGCGACCTACGAGTCTGTAAATGCACTACTAGTGGAAGTCAGTAAAATGTTACGTGCTATGATTGAGAAACTAGAGACAGCAGTCTAGTGTTTGCATTGCATACCTAGAAGCTAGCAACTAGTCCCTAGCAACTAACTTATGCAATTCCAAGTTCCACAGTTCATCGAAGTCGAAGACAAGATATTCGGCCCGCTCACATTCCGACAATTTATCTATGTCGGCGGCGGGGCAGGACTTTCATATATCCTGTATCGCGTACTTCCGCTATTGATCGCGTTTCCGCTCATCGCAGGTATTCTCGGATTCGCGATCGCGCTCGCCTTTATGCAATTCAACGGCCGTCCGTTCATTCTCGCGGTAGAAAATGCATTTTTCTATATGCTGCATCCGCGTCTCTATCTGTGGAGCAATGAACGCAAGCCGGTTGCCCGACAGTTGCGAACGGCGACGCAGGGTACGAAGGGGCCAGACATATACATACCGAAGCTTTCCGAAAGCAAATTGCATGAGCTCGCCTGGAGTCTCGACATCAAAGAGCGTATCGCAGAAGGTTCCGCCGACAATGAGGATCGTGCGCAATATGATGCGATGAAACCGATCATGACGGCACGCGATGCACTTAAGTAAGTAACAAGGCACAAGTGGCAAATAACAAAGTAAATTTCACATGGAAAATATGACTGGAAAAGATGCGGGGCGTCCGAATGATTTACAAAATCGGACATTTCGTTTTGCTCGTGATGTTCGGCAATTTATAAGTGCACTACCGAGAAACTTGAGTACGGTGGCTGATGGGTCCCAGGTTATTCGATCATCCGGTTCTGTTGGTGCAAATTATATTGAAGCACAAGAGGCATTGAGTAGAAAAGATTTTGCGATGCGAATAAAGATTTGTCGTAAAGAAGCAAAGGAGAGCAGTTACTGGTTAGAACTTCTCTCAGAACAAACACCAAAGGCAATTGCAACGGAACGCGAGCGCCTTGAACAGGAAGCTACCGCACTCTTGAGAATATTTAGTGCGATGGTAAACAAATTGAATGTCTCAGCCTGATAACCTGTTTGCTACTTGTCACTTGATACTTGATACTTACGTGAAGATATGCCCAACAAAACAACCACCCGATCAGCTACCCGAACGACGCAGGAATTCGTGCCTGTTTCTTCGGTGCGCGACGGTGTCGTTGTGTTGAAAAGCGGTGATCTGCGCGCGATCCTTCTCGCTTCATCGATCAACTTCGCGCTCAAATCAGACGATGAACAAACGGCATTCATCGTTCAATTCCAGAATTTTCTCAACTCACTCGACTTTTCATGTCAGATATTCGTGCAGTCACGTATGCTCGACATCCGCCCGTATCTTGCGACGCTTGAGGTCCAGTACAAGGAACAGCTCGACGACCTCATGCGTGTACAGATCCGCGAATACATTGAATTCATCAAGAGCTTCACTGAGGCGGCCAACATCATGACAAAGAATTTCTTCGTCATCGTCCCGTATTCTCCGACCGTTGCGGTGACCAGAAGCGGCGTGTCAAATTTTAATCCGTTCGGTAAGAAAAATCAGAGTGACGCAGATATCAACAAATCGTTCGAGGAACAGGTCTCGCAGCTCGAACAACGCATCTCGATCGTGCAGCAAGGACTTATCCGCACCGGCGTGCGCACCGTACAGCTCGGTACCGAAGAGGCGATCGAGCTTCTCTACAAGATGTTCAATCCGGGCGAGGAGGGTAAACCGATGCCACTGGAAGTAAGTGAAAAGTAACAAGTTTCAAGTAGCAATTATGAATACTTTCAATACTTATACTCCGCTGTTCGTTTGATATTTGTTACTTGATACTTGATACTTACTTCTACTATGGCTCTCACCGATCTCTTAAACTTAAATTTCAGAAAAAGGTCCGACGAAGAAGGACCGAACATCCTGCCGGTCTTACCTGAAGAGATCTACCAGACCGGCGTCTTGGATCTGCAAGACGTCATCGCACCACATGCATTGAAGGTCAGCTCACGCGAACTTGATCTCGGTGAGAAGATCGCGCGCACGTTCTTCGTCATCTCATATCCGCGCTTCCTAACGACCGGATGGTTCGCGCCGATCATCAATATGGACAAGGTGCTCGATATCTCGATATTTATCCATCCGATGGATACTAACGAGATGCTCCGTAAATTCCAGAAGAAGGTCGCCGAGGTGCAAAGTCAGATCTCGACACGAGAAGAGAAGGGAATGGTACGCGACCCAATGCTCGACACCGCATATTCCGATCTCGAGCAGCTGCGCGATAGCCTTCAACAAGCGCAGGAACGCATTTTCGAAGTAGGGCTCTATCTCACGATCTACGGCAATTCTCGCGAAGATATCGACAAGATCGAGACCGAGATTCGCGGCATTCTCGAATCACGCCTCGTCTATATCCGACCGGCGCTCTTCCAACAAGAACAAGGTTTCCGCTCGGTGTTGCCGCTGTGCACCGATGAACTTGATGTGCATACCAAACTCAACTCCGCACCGCTTTCCTCGATCTTTCCATTCATCTCATTCGACCTCACCTCAGATAGGGGTATTCTATACGGGATTAACCGCCACAATTCTTCACTCATCCTCTTCGATCGATTCTCGCTCGAGAACTACAATTCGGTGACCTTCGCAAAGTCCGGAGCGGGCAAATCATACATGACGAAGCTCGAGATCTTGCGTAGTCTCATGTTCGACACCGAAGTCATCGTGATCGATCCGGAACGCGAATATGAATATCTGGCAGAGACCGTCGGCGGGCGTTATTTCAACATCTCGCTTTCTTCCGAGCACCACATCAACCCGTTCGATCTTGCGATCCCGCGTGAGGATGAGAATCCGGCCGACGTGCTGCGCAACAACATCATCACACTCGTCGGACTTTTTCGCATCATGCTCTCAGGTCTTACGCCGGAAGAAGACGCGATCATCGATCGCGCCATCACCGAGACGTATGCATTGAAAGACATCACCTCGGAAGCGAACTTCGCGCTGATCGAACCGCCGCTTCTTTCCGACTTCGAGCTCGTGCTCTCCGGCATGGAAGGATCAGAATCACTCGTGCAGCGATTGACCAAGTATACGAAGGGGACGTGGTCAGGCTTCATGAATCGTCCAACCAACGTCGACATGAACAAGAAGCTCGTCGTGTTCTCCGTGCGCGACATGGAAGACGATCTCAAGCCGGTCGCTATGTATATCATTACGCACCATATCTGGAACCAGGTGCGCAAAGAGCTCCGCAAGCGCCTCTTGGTCATCGACGAAGCGTGGTGGATGATGCGTTCAGAAGACACGGCGTCATTCCTCTTCGGGATCGCCAAGCGCGGACGTAAATACTATCTCGGCATCTCAACGATCACGCAAGACGTCTCCGACTTCTTGAACTCACCGTATGGCATCCCGATGATCACCAACTCATCGATCCAATTATTGTTGCGACAAAGTCCGACATCCGTCGACCTCGTGCAATCGACCTTCAAACTTTCCGATGAGGAAAAGTATCTCCTACTCGAATCCGATGTGGGGGAGGGAATATTCTTTGCCGGTCTCAAACACGTCGCCTTGAAAGTAATCGCAAGCTACACCGAAGACCAGATCATCACATCCGACCCCTCGCAGATCCTTGCGATCAAGAAAGCAAAGCAGGACTTAGCAAATGTTTCCGAGGGCGGCCCCGAAGGTGCGGCGGCATTGGCCGATCAAGCACCAGCAGGTGGCATCACGACCGAAGCGCACGCCCCCGGTACCGATACTGCCACGCAGGGCGCCACACTCACGAGCGGATCACTCAAAGAGGTATGAGACACCGCGCACAACTCATCGGTATCATCATACTCTCTGTACTATTTTCGACATCTATTGTGTACGCACAAATAGATCTTTCCGGATCACTCCCTGGCGGAGACGCTGCACCGTCGCAGAACACCGTGACTCTGCCATCGCCGATCGATCTTCTGGTTGATTCTGATTCATATGTGCCGCCTTTTTATCGCGGTCGTGCACTGCCATCTGCGGGGACCACCATCCGTTTGCAGGCGATACCGTATTTCAAGAACAGTAGTGGATCGCGTATTCCTTCTTCAGATATCATCTTTACCTGGAAGCAGGATGATCGTGTCATCGGCACTATTTCCGGACTGGGGAAAGCTTCGGTCGTGGTGCCGGCCGCATTACTCTATGGATCAACCGACATCGAAGTAGATGCGCGATCGTCCGACGATACGAGTTTTGGCACGGCAACCATTACTGTGCCTTCCGTCGAACCGCCGCTCACACTCTACGAAGATAATCCGCTTTTGGGCATCACGTACTATCGCGCACTCGATGCCAATACCTCGATCGTCGATTCAGAAATGACCTTCGCCGTCGTTCCATATTTTGCCCAGATCCGAAGTCCGAACGATCCACATCTCACCTATGCGTGGACGGTAAACGGATCAGACATATCGCCGAACACGCAAGATCCGAGCGAGATCACCTTGAACGCAAAGAATTCATCGGGGGCCGCGATTATCGGACTCTCGCTCTCACAGTCGAATAATATCTTTATGAACCCGACCGGTTCGTGGAACATGACACTCGGTGGTTCTGCATCAAATGCATTTACCGGCTCTACCGATGGATCATCGAACCCATTCACCGGACAAAATCCGTAATCATATGGAAAATTTCAAAATACCTTCGTTCGTACGCATCCTCATCGGGGGAGTCGTTGTCCTTATGCTGGGAGGGCTTGCCGGCTGGTATTTCTATCTGCATTCACAAGGAACTGCGATCAACACGGTCAACGCCGGCAGAAACCTCGGTACCGTGGCACCGTCATTCGGATCCCCCACGGGCAGTACCCAGGCCAATCAAGCGATCGCCGTGCAGTCATTCGACGCCAACGGGCAATCATCTCCAGCGGCTTCGTCTTCCTCTCCGCTTTGGAAAATCGATCAAGCACCTGTTGCCGGAATGGGATTCGTCGATACGGCAACTGATGAATATATCTACTATATTGAACGTGCCAATGGGTATGTCTTTAGCGCACGGCCGAGTGAGCGCGTGATCGAACGACTCACCAACACCCTCACGCCAAAAATATATGAGGCGCAATTCGCCGATGACGGCAGTTTTATCGAACGATCGATCGATAGCGGGGGGAGTATAACTACATTTCTCGGCATGCTCTCGACGTCAACCCCCTCGACAACATCGGCGCAAGCTGCTTCGATAACCACAACGAACACTACCAATTCCACCCTATTCGATGCCGTTGCGGGTGTCTTTCTTGAGCCAAATATTCAGTCAATAGCCATCGATCATCTGACGCGTGCGATCTTTTATCTCGTCAAGGATCCGCATGGCGGTGTTGATGGAATCTCGATGCAATGGAACGGCACCAAAAAACAACAGGTATTCTCATCGCTCGTCGGCAGTTGGAATCCAATGATCATGGATGATGGTACGATCACGCTTCTTGAAAGCCCGTCCGACAATATGCCGGGATATGCATACACATTAAAATCAGGTGGTGTACTTACTCCATTAGTGCGTAATGTGCCCGGACTTACCATTTTACCCAAAACCGCTTCACCGCTTCTTTTGTACGGTTCAACATCAGGTACCGGCCTCGCACTGTTTGGAATGTTAACCGGCACGTCGCAAACAATTTCACTCGCGACCATTGCCGACAAATGTGTCTGGCTTCCCGGCAGCAGTGAGATCGCCTATTGTGCGGTCCCAAACGGTACGATACAGGCAGGCTTCCTTGATAACTGGTACCGGGGGATAGTGCACACGACCGATGATTGGTGGAAGATAGACCTTTCGACCGGCTCGACACAGCGCATCTATTCGCCGAGCGCCGATAACGTCTCGTTCGATGTTGAAGATCCGACGATCGATGCAAGTGGTAACTACATTGCCTTCAAGAACGCAACCGACCAATCGCTTTGGGTCTTACATGTGGCACAATAGTAAAGATATGCTTCACACTGATATAAAAATTATTTTAATGAAAGCAGTACGAGCATTTCTTTTTTCTTTTGTATGTATTCTGATACTGTCTTCTTCAGTTGCATATGCCGACACCTCAGCAAATGGCTCGTATGGTCCGAGCTATGATTGCAATGGAGGACTTAATGGAACTACTAGTTTTGTCCCGCTTGCTTGTTATTCTCAATCACCGCAGTTCACGACCGCGTTTAACTCAAGTTCTCTTCCAGAGTATATAAATAACGTCTTTAAGATCATCCTCAGTGTTGGTGCGATCATGGCGGTACTACGCATCGCCTACGGTGGTTTTATGTATATGGGCAGCGCCGATATGTGGGGGAATGAGAAAGCAGCAAAGGAGATCATCCAAGACGCGCTCATCGGACTCCTCCTTCTCTTTGCGATCTATCTGATTCTCTATCAGATCAATCCGAACTTACTTAATTTGAATGTAACGAATGATATTAAGTCGGTGTCGCCGTCTACGAATACTACTAACGGTGGAGCAAGCGGTAGTTACTGATTATATTTTGGTACTGCGAAATAATACTGTGCTTGGCGTTTCCTATTGATTAGAATACTTGATCACCACGCGACGATTTCGTCCCTCTCCTTGTGATTCTGTTTTGATATTCGGTGCATCCTGCAGAGTCGTGTGTATGATGAGTCGTTCGTAAGGTGACATCGGTGTGAGCTCGACATCGTATTCAAAGCTTCGCGCGCGCTCGGCCATCATGATTGCCTTGGTCTGCAAATCGCGGATTTGTTTGGCACGATGATCATTCACATCGATCAGGAACATGTGGCGGTCGTGATGATCATGGCTATCCGGCGATACCGATACTTCATGCGGCGGCAATTGCTTCTCAAAAATCTTTTTTACCAACAGATCGAGTGCATGAATCGTGTCGATATGATGCCCCAATGGAGTACGATCACCGTCCGGTGTTTCAATCGAATAGATGACTTGACCGACAAGCTCAGAACGGCTGATCTTGGTGTACGGTATCTTGGTCGCATCAAGTAGGCCTTTGAGGATGTTTTCAACATCGGGTTCCATGCTCGGCACTATACCTCAAATAGCTTTCTGCTTCCAGCGGTCGGATAGCTTTCGGGTTTCAGCTGTCAGCTTTCAGAGAAAATACGCTCCAAAATCCGTGCTGAAAGCTGAAACCTGACAGCTGAAAGCTACTTCACATCTCCCCCGAATCGGCGTCCTGCCGCATATTCCTGCAAAATCATAAATGTATTACTGGTCACCCAGTACAAGGGTGCCGCGGCAACGACCGAGTAGGCGATCACTGCAATGACAGCGGGAAGGACGAACCGAGCCTGTACATCCATGCTTTTTGCCATATCTTCAGAAAATGAGGCTTCCGTTGCTGTCTTCACACCGCGCGGCCCCATCGAGAGTCGTGTGTAAGCGAACTGTGTGACACCTGCGAGAAGCGCGAGCACGATGCTGTGGCTCGCCATATTCTGAATACCGAGGAATACCATGTTGGTGGCCGATGGCACGTGAACGAATGAATAGAGACGTGCTGCATCTATCGCAGGCAATCCGCCGCGTGAAAAGACCCAGTAGAGACCGATAAGGATCGGGAATTGAATGAGCACGAGCAGAACGCTTGAAAATGGATGAATGTTACGTTCTTTATAGAGAGCAAAAATCGCCTTACTCTCGCCCTGCTTGTCGTTTTTGTATTGTTCGCGAAGCTTCGCCACATCCGGCGCCACTTTTTTCATATCGAGTTGCGCCTGTACCGCACGGCGAGAAAGGGGATAGACGATGACACGCACAACGATCGTGAGGAGAATGACCGCAATTCCTACATCGTGCGTCGGGATGATACCGACAAAATAGACGAGGCCGTTGTAAAGCGGGTTGTAAATGATGGTATTGAATAGTGTGCCGATCATAGAGGTGTATTGTAGCCCGCAAATGAATTACCCGAAAGCTACTTGATGCGTGCAAGAAGTGCTTTTACATCGGTTTCGATCGTTTGGTAGGAAGCTTTCTTTGCCTCCTTCTTCGCATATAATATCAGATTCAAGGAAGAGAATGCTTCGCTCAGCAGTGTACGAGCTACCTCCCGACTTAAGCGCCGAATCCGATTGCGATCTACCGCTCGCACAGCGACCTTTTTCGATACGACACAGGCGAATTTTGGCTTATTTACGGCATTTTTATCCTTATTTCGTGAGACAACAAGCGTAAAAAGCGCCCCATATACACGATTAGGTCGTGATGAGGCGACTTCTGAGAAATCAGCACGTGAAAGGCGCTGTTTTGAGGGCATTTAAGCAGAGAGGACCTTGCGGCCTTTTTGGCGACGGCGGCGCAACATAGCGGCGCCCGTCCGGGTAGCACTTCGTTTCAAGAACCCATGGGTTCTTGATCGCTTACGCTGCTTCGGCTGATACGTTCGTTTCATACGCGCCACTATACCCTGTATTTTCTCAACTTTCAACCCAAACCACCGGGGAGGCGGCAAGGGGCAGCTGTTCTGGGGTGTCTCGCAGGCTGTCGAGCCGAGGGGCAGCGCTCCGCGACCACGCGGAGACAGCGACCCCAGAACAGCTGCCCCTTGCCGCCTCCCATACTTATCCACACCTTATCCACACCATCAAAAAAGAAAGCATGAAAATCATGTGCTTCCGCATTCATTCACGACGCGTATAATGACGGTGCGCGAAATAAAAATCTTTCAATTTCGAACACCATCACACCATTTTTTTATTTTCCATGATAAATTCCGTTGAAAATGAGCGTATGTCGAACAGGGAATTGTGGCAGAACACACTGGTCCAAATAGAATTGGGAACATCAGAGACAAGCTTTCGCACGTGGTTTAGGAATACCGATATCGTGAATCGTGACGCAAACACCGTACAGATCGCGGTACCGTCAAAGATTGTGAAGGAGTGGCTGATGGAAAAGCATCACAAACTGATCCTCTCCACCTTGCGCACAATCGACAATACGATACGAAATGTCGAATACAGTGTTCATCGAGCGCCGGTGGTACCGGCTGAACACAAAGCATCTCGTGCTGCCGCATCGCCCGAAAACGCCTCATTTGATCTCCAATCACTCTATATCGACAAGCGTGACAACCTCAATCCGCGCTACACCTTCGATACCTTCGTCGTGGGACCGTTCAATCAGCTCGCACATGCCGCAGCAAAGGCCGTTTTGGACCACCCCGGGGCAACCTATAACCCGCTTTTCATCTACGGCTCGACCGGGCACGGCAAAACACATCTCATTCAAGCGATCGGTAATCACTTCAAAAAGAACCACACGAGCAAGAAGGTGCTCTATGTGACGAGTGAAAAGTTCGCTGTTGATTACATCAACTCCGTGCGCGCGGGGAACGCCAACAATTTCAAGAACCAGTATCGTCAGTACGATGTCCTCATCATGGATGATGTCCAATTCATCGCAAATACCGAGAAAACACAAGAAGAACTGTTCCATCTCTTCAACGCGTTACGTGACAACAACAAACAGATCGTCTTTTCTTCTGATAAGCATCCGATGCTTTTGCCGGGCTTCGAAGATCGTCTTAAGGGACGATTCGCCGGCGGTATGATCGCCGAAATCCCCGAGCCTGATATCGAATCACGCACCGCTATCATCAAAGCGAAGCTCGAAAGCCATGGTTTTTCAATACCGGAGGACATTATCAAGTTCATCGCGGAGAGCGTACGCGGCAATATCCGCGAACTTGAGGGGGTGTTGAATATGATCGTATGCAAGTCGCAACTCAAAGGTAAGACGATTTCACAAGCTGACGTACGCACACTCATCAAGCACAATCTCAAACCGAACAGGGGTGTCTCGATCGAGGAGGTAGTACACCGTATCGCCGGTTACTATGATATTCCCGAAAAGAGCATCTATGAGAAGACTCGTAAGAAGGAGGTAGTGAGGCCTCGCCAGATCATCATGTATATCCTACGTGAGGAATTTAATGTCTCATTTCCATCAATAGGGGAGAAGCTTGGCGGTCGCGACCATACGACCGTCATTCACTCCTGTGAAAAGATCAAACAAGAGATCAAAACAGACAGTTCCCTCGAAATTGAGATCGACCACCTGCGTGCACTTATACACGCATCATAACGTGTGGATAACCTGCGTATATGAATGGTATAACAATAGGAAAAGAAAGTGGTCAGGTGCATAACTTCTCGGGTGTCCGAGTTATCAACTTTTCATCCGCTTCTTGTCCGAAACTTTTCAACAGGTGCGGTGAGCGAAATTATCCATTATTTTCAATATATAAATCACTTATCCCCACTGTCCACACCCCTAATAGTAATAATAGTTTTTAATAAAATATTGGTATGAAGATAGGAACAACAAAGGAACGGCTGCTCAACGCGATACTTCTTGCAGAACGTATCGTAGGAAAGAAGGAGTCACTCCCGGTACTTTCCTGTATTCTCATTGAGGCGAATGACAGGGAGGTGACATTGTCAGCGACTAATCTTGAAGCAGGTGTCGACATCCGACTTCCTGCAGAAGTTGAGGAGTCGGGCGTTGTTGCGGTGAGTGCCCATGTGCTCGCCCAGACGATCCGCTCTATTAGTGGCGACAAGATTCAGTTGAAAACTGAAGACAGCAACCTCCTCATCGAATCTCGCGGCACGAAGACGCTTATCAAGGCGGTTCCGCATAATGAGTTTCCGGCACTTTCTACCAGTGTTGAAACAAAAGGAATCGTCGTATCACGTGAGAATCTCCTTCGCGGCATTCAATCAGTATCATATGCGGCATCGCCTTCAATGATCCGTCCTGAGCTTGGAAGTATATTTATATCTCTCAGTACCTCCGGTATGATTACGGCCGCCACAGACTCATTTAGGCTTGCTGAGAAGGTACTGTCGAACACCGCGATAAAAGAAGATCAGGATATTCTCATTCCCCTCAAACATGCACTTGAACTCACTCATGTGCTCGAAACGATCGATAGTGAGACAGTGACACTTCAGCTCGACGAATCACAGATCGCTGTATTGAGTGATGGTATAAAAATCGGCCATGTGCGCTATGTATCACGTGTTGTCGACGGACAGTTTCCGAATTACAAAGAGATCATTCCGAAGAGTTTTACCACCGAAGCGACGGTCTTGAAGAATGATTTTGCCGAAATGTTGCGCAAAGCAAGGATTTTTTCCGGCAACGATCAACACGTCGGTCTGCATATTTACCCGAACCGAAAGATTTTTTCGGCAACAGCACAAAGTAACGATGTGGGGGAGATGTCCGATTCTGTCGATGCAGCGCTCACCGGTGACGACATCGACATCAATTTCCATATCGGCTACCTCAATGACTGTTTCACCTCGATCCAATCCGATTCGATCATCCTCGGCTTCTCCGGCCCGGCGCGCCCCGTCGTCATCCGTGGTGTGTCTGATGCAAACTTTACCTATTTGGTAATGCCGTTGAATAGGTAGATGGTATGAGTGACATACTCGGAAGCGGAAAAATACGAATCCGATTTAGCATTCTCTGGTACGATCTGTGGATCGGAATCTTTTATGACCGCGTGAACAAAACAGTCTATTTTTGTCCGTTACCGACGTGCGTCTTCAAAATTTGGAGAGATAATCAAGAAAGCAATCAACCTATTGAATCGTGAAGTTAACCGACTGTATCGCGCTGGTGCCGTCGGTGTGTTTCGCTATTGCTTGGAGGATCGAGGGGCCACGAGATGCGGGAAGGAACGATATGGAGTACGGGGGTACAGTAGCTGAGCCTAAAGTCGAACCATTGAGAAAATAGGTAACACTGACTACAGACTGAGGATTTGGATCTTCTGAAGTGATGGTGAGCGCTCTATCCGCTAAGACAGAGGCACCTGCTTGCGGCGAGGTGATATGGAAACTCTGGGGAACGACGGTTGCGATATTTGTTGCCGCGCCTGCAGAGCCCGTACCTCCGGATGCACCATATCCGTTCGATGCTGCCCAGATTTGTACCGGGTATTCCCAATAGGCGAATTGTGGGTCGCTTGCGGGATTTGTAGGAGCGCCTGCGAGCGGATTGTCCTTTTGTACCCAGTAGAGAATTTCATGGATTCCTCTGGAAGGATCAGTGTTCGAATTTCCGGTAAGTACCGGCGGCAGGGAATCTTGGTTCGGATTTGGTGCCGGGGCAGGGAATGTATCGGTTGCGGATGAGTATTTTTGCAATGCAGCAAGTATGATCTTGTGCCACGTCGGTACCACGATCAAGGCCGCGATATTTTTCACCATCGGCGTATTGTCGTTGTTGCCGGCCCACTCACCGACGACGATCGATGGTGAATAGCCGATGACCCACGCATCACGTGAATCGTTCGTGGTACCGGTTTTTACCGCGACATCGTATCCCGGTATGACCATCAGGCTGTTCGCCGCGAACTCGGGCTGACGTGCGGAGTCGTCGGAAAGGATGTCATTCATTTCCCGCGCGATCTGCGGATCGAGGACGCGTGCTGACTGGTCCTGATATTTTTCGAGCACATTGCCCGACGTGTCGTCCACCTCAAGAATGCCGGTCGGCGGGTTCATCACCCCATCGTTTGCAAATACTCCATATGCTCCTGTCATCTGGAGGAGGTTGACTTCGCCACCGCCGAGGACAAGGGTGAGACCGTACTGAGACGGATTACCCAAAGTCGTGATGCCCATCGACTGTGCGGTGTTGAGAGAATTTTGTATACCCGCAAGGTAGAGAAGCTTTACAGCTGGAATATTCTCAGAATTTCCGAGCGCCTTACGTAGTGTCATCGGTCCGAGGAACGCGCCGCTATAATTGACCGGCGCATAGCATGGCGGCGTGTTGTTTGTGGTATCTGACGGCGCGCATGATGTGGAGAATTGCGTCTGGAGATCGAAGAGAATAGTGTCCGGCGTGTACCCCTTTTCGAAGGCTGTCGCATAGATGAACGGCTTGAAGGCGGATCCTGGTTGTCGATTTGCTGTCGTTACATTGACCTGGCCATCTATCGCATTATTGAAATAATCCTCCGAACCGATCATGGTGAGGATCTGGCCTGTCTTCGGGTCAATCGCGACGACGCCCGTGTTCGATGCATTGAAATTCGAGAGGAGTCCCGGTGAATCGGCAGTAACGATACTCTGTGCTTGCTGTTGAAGGTCGTAGTCTAGCGTGGTGATGACCTTGAGACCTCCGTTATCGACTGCATCAACGCCATACTTCTGCTCAAGATACTGGAGAACATAAAAGACGAAATGGGGAGCGAGCACGCCACCCTCACTTTCCGGTTTAAACTGTACTTGTTCCGCGATGGCCTGGTTGTACTCATCCGCAGTGATATATCCCTGCGCTTTCATCTGCGCGAGAACGAGATTTTTGCGCGCATCGAGTGCGGTACGGTTGTTGCCATACGGGGAAAGATAGGTTGGTGCTTGCGGAAGTGAGGCGATGTATGCAGCTTGTGCGAGATCTACCTTGTTGGCATCGACACCGAAGAAGAACTGCGCTGCCGCTTGGACGCCATAGATCGTGCCGCCATACGGCGATTCATTGAGATAGGTATTGAGGATCTGATCTTTGCTGTACGTCTTCGTAAGACGCAGCGCGAGCACCATTTCTTCGATCTTGCGTGAGAGTGTTTTGTCTTGCGTAAGGAGCGCGTTCTTCACGACCTGTTGTGTGATTGTGGAGCCACCCTGTTCATATTTGCCGGATGTAAGGTCGACCCAGAGGGCGCGGAGCGATGAGAGCGGGCGAACGCCCGCGTTGTGATAGAAGGTCGTGTCCTCGATGGAGATCGTCGCATCCTGGATATACGGACTGATCTGCGCGAGCGGAACCGATGTGCGCTCTTCCGCGCCGTGTGCATCGTAGAGGACGATATTACCGGTGCGATCATAGATCTTCGTCGACTGTGCTACTTGACGGTTTTCAAAATTATTGATCGAAGGGATCGGAACGAGCGATGCCCAGATGATGATGCCGCCGATACCAAAAAGTACGATCGCTACGAACGCGAGCACAAAGAGTTCGAGCCATTGCGGCACACTGAAGCGCTTGAGGAAGCGTCCGCGTCGCCGGCCGTTTCGGGATTTGTTTTGATCGGTATCTGCCATATGAAACACTGTCATTGTAGCTTTTTGTGGCGAATGTATCTAGCGAGTGGTAGTGCGTGAGCCGACAAAGGCAAGATGTGTGACACCGACCGCGATTGCATCGTACTCGTCATCATATTTGATCTTCTTGTCGATTGTCACAAGCATGCGGAGCATCGTGATGACTTGCTGCTTGTCGGCACCGCCCCAGCCCCCCGCCGCATTCTTTATTTGCGCGGGTGTGTACTCGGCGACTTTGATACCATACGAAGTTGCCGATTGGATCAGGGCGCCCCGTACTTCGGCGACGCGCATCGCCGTCTTTTGATTGCCGCTGAAGAAGAGCTTCTCGATCGCCATCTCATCAGGTGTAAATTTCTCGATGAGACGACCGCATTCGGTAGCAACAGTACCAAGCCGCTCGGTGAATTCGGATTGCGCGGAAGTCTCGACGCAGTCCGAATAGATAAGAATATCCTTGCCACCGGGGCCGCGCTCGACGATCGCCATCCCGCAGCGGCCATATCCCGGATCAATCCCTAGTACACGCATATGTTTGTTCGAATCATAGCAAATCGTGCGCTATAGTACGCATCATGCAAGATAAATACAGTGCCGTATGGGTGTCGCATTCCTCGATGGGGGATTTCCTCAAGTGTCCGCGACTGTACTTTCTCCATAACGTCTACAAGGATCCCGCGACTGGCCGCAAAATGAGTATTGTCACGCCGCACATGTCGCTCGGTATTGCAGTGCATGAGGTGCTTGAAGGTTTGGGTGACTACCCGGCAGAAGAACGTATGAGCCGTGATCTCGATGCAGATTTTGAACTGGCGTGGCGTGGCGTGGCAGGGAAGCCCGGCGGATTCGCTGATGATACGGAAGAGGTTGCGTTCAAGGCGCGCGGTACTGCGATGCTCGAGACGGTGAAGCGCGATCCGCGATTTCTCATCAACAAACGCATCAAGCTCAAGAAGGAAACGATGAACCCTAATTTTTTATTGAGTGAGGATGAAAATATTATTCTCAACGGTCTCATCGATTGGATTGAATACTTGCCGGAGACTGATTCGCTACACATTGTCGATTTCAAGACGGGACGATACGAGGAAAAAGCCGGATCACTCCAGCTGCCGATTTATCTGTTGCTTTGCAATGCGCTCCAGAAGCGCCCTGTATCGAGGGCGAGCTACTGGTATCTCGAGAGCGACAAGTTCGTCGAGAAGGAATTGCCGGACGCCGAGAGTGCCTATCGCGACGTGCTTGAGGTGGCGCTCAAGGTCAAAGAAGCACGTGTTCGCAAGGTTTTTGAATGTCCGCAGGGCGCCGGCGGCTGCGCACAATGCCGCCCGTACGAGCTCATTATTGCCAAAGACCCGAGTGTGCAATATGTCGGAGTCGGTGGATTCAAGCAGGATATGTATGTGGTCCAGAAGGTTTGAGACCACGTTGCTTCCGGATCCACCAAAGCAGGATATAGTGCGGATTCTATAGACGTAGTACCATTGTGCGAATAGCCAGTATGAGTCTCTACGAAAAACTCCAGAAAGCGACCAGCGAGGAAGACGTCAAAGATGCATATATAAAGGCACTCGGATTAAAAGGTGTCAGAAAAAACCTCATCGACATCCAGACAAAAGAAATCTGGTTCGAGGCCAAAAACGGGTATAAGAATTCGAGTTATGCGATGTTCACGCAGCTTCTCCACTATGTGCAAGTCGCACTCGACCGTGGCGAGGAGATCCCGCCGTTCCTCGCTGTCGTCGATACTCAAAAAGCCGCATTGATGAAAAGTACCGATGTCATCCCATTTCTCGAGAAGAAAACTATTAAATGGGGCAAATCCGCGAGCGGTTATACGCAAGAAGCGCTCGATGCTGTTTCCGCATACATCGGCACCTATTTTGTTTCGTTCAAGATCGAGACGCATGAGGATGAGTTCATTCAGACTATCAAGGCAGCGATCAAAAGCGGCAATATCATCCGCACCCAGATAACGCCGGACAATCTCAAGCAAGTGTTCGATAAATGGGTGCAGATGGTCGGCCGGGAAATTAAAGAAGTCCCTGAAACAGACTATGCACTCTTATTCTTCGCGGATATTATGAGCGACGGCACAATATCGGCACTCAACGATCTACCGGCCGAATTGCTCCATAAAAATAATGCGCCAGTTTTCAGTCTCGACGGGAAGCTCTACGAACTCGGAAACAAGGAGGGATATCGACAGTTCTGGGCGATTTACCATCGTCCGCCGAAAGCAGAATACCGCAACTATCTGCTTGAACGACGTGACAGCCTCATTCCGCTCGATGAGCGCAGTTTCAAAGGCGCGTATTACACGCCGCTCCAAGTCGTGGATAAGGCATACGACAAGCTAACGGAGACGCTTGGTCCGAATTGGCAGAAGGAATATATCGTGTGGGACATGTGCTGCGGAGTAGGGAATCTCGAGGTGAAGCACAGCAACCCGCGCAATATCTACATGTCTACGCTCGATCAAGCGGACGTGGATGTGATGAAAGCTACCAAGACATGCGTCGCCGCAGAGCGTTTCCAATATGACTACCTCAACGATGACATCACCGATGACGGAAAGATCGACTATTTTCTCACCAACAAAATTCCGGAAGGCCTGCGAAAGGCAATCGCGAGTGGAAAGAAAATTTTGGTACTCATCAATCCACCGTATGCAGAGGCATCGAATGCCGGTAACACAGGGCTTGAAGATGGGGAGGAGAATAAAACTGGCGTCGCTCAAACCAAAGTAGGTACTCTGATGAAAGATAGAGATTTGGGATACGGAGCTCGAGAGTTATTCGCCCAATTTCTTTCCAGAGTTTCTCAAGAGATTCCAACCGCTACTATCGCGATGTTCAGTACTCTCAAATACGTAAATGCCCCTAATTTTGAGAAATTTCGTAGCTCATGGAAAGCGGAATATCTGGGCGGATTCATAATGCCGTGTAAGGTGTTTGACGGCCTTTCAGGTGACTTTCCAATCGGTTTTCTTATTTGGCAAACAAATCAAGCAAGTCGCTCAGCTAAACCAATTACTGAAGTTGCTCTTGAAATCATCGATAAATATGCGAATCCAATTGGCGAAAAGCTACTTGCGAATGTTCCGAGCGAAAGATTCTTAACGCACTGGATTCCGCGTTTAAAAACAAATTGTACTTCCATACCCCTAAAAAATGCAGTGACACCACAAAATAATCACGCAAAAGTTATCTCTTGGTTTGATTCGGCGATTGGATATATGTATTGCAACAGTAATGATTTACAGCATGCGTCACAACAGACCGTAATTTATTCTTCGGTCTACGCTGGGGGAAATGGATACTATGTAACACCGGAAAACTTATGGAAAATAAGCATTGCCTTTTCGGTACGCCAGCTAATCAAACACTCATGGATTAATCACAATGATCAATTTTTGCAGGCCGATACAGAAATCCCGGACGAATTCAAAACTGACTGCCTCATTCGGATGCTTTTTCATGGAAAGAATTGTTCTGCCGGTGCGAATGATCTGGAGTGGAACGATAAAAAGTGGTCGATTGTAAACCACTTTATTCCATATAAAGAAGCCGAGGTGAATGCGCCGGAGAGATTTGAATCGGACTTTATGGTTCGCTATTTGGTCGACAAGCAACTCTCGAAAGAAGCGATGGCCGTATTGGAGGAAGGAAGAGTTCTCTGGAGATCGTTTTTTGAGCATACTGATGCGCGCGATGTCCGTGATGAGTTGAAACTCAATCGCGCCGATGTCGGCTGGTACCAGATCCGCAAAGCACTCGAAAAACGCAACGAGAGCGGCGATTTTCCACCGGTCAGTTTCAATACGTTCAAGGCTGCATATGCAGCGCTTTCCGAAAAGTTGGAGCCGCAGGTGTATTCGTTGGGATTCCTAAAGAGTTGATCATGCAGGACACTCGATAGGGCAGTGGATGCGTGCTGTGGCAAGCGTAGATTCAAAGATGAACCGGAGCGACTGGCGTTTTTGTTTGAACGGTACAAAGAGTTACCCGGCACACGTTGATGAGATGATATAGTTTCGACTATGAGTGGTGAGGGGTCACACCATACGAAGGATTTTGATGCGTGGAATGCAATCAAGAAACGCGTCGAATCAAAAGTGCGTACGCCAGTACAGGCTGGTGAAGTATTTTGGTGCCGCCTCGGTCTTAACATTGGCGTTGAACAAGATGGTAAAGAACCTGACTATATTCGTCCTGTTCTCATATTAAAAATATTCTCACGCGAAATGGTCCTCATTGCACCGCTTACGAGTCGCGCCAAAAAAGGTGATTGGTATTACAGACTCAGTCATTTTGGTGAAACATCTTCAATCATCCTAAATCAGATACGTCCACTCGATACGAAGCGACTTTTGAAGAGTATTGGACAGTTATCAAGAGCTGAAGTACAAAAGATTCTCAAGGCGTATTTTGAATTGATTTCTCGATGAAGATTGTCGGGCATACTGTTTAAGGCCGTCCTTGCGGACGGCCTCGGCTGGGTTTCCCCACACTTATACTCGTCATGATACGTGCCGTACCTGAAAAGTCAAAGATAAGTCTACTCCGCATTCGTGAACACCTCTTCGACATCTTCATGCGCGTCGATCTCTTCAAGGATTTTCATGAGTGATGCGTGGTCATCCTCCGAAAGAGGAACTGTAGTCTTCGCGACGTAGCCTTCGTGCGTATGCTCGAATGCCCATGCGGCGGAGCCGGGGGCGGCGAGCGCGAGACCGTTTTTTGAAAGGAGATGTTTGATCTCCTGCGCGGTGCGATTGCGATTGTCAGTGAGAGCATCAATGATGATTGCCGCGCCACCCGGTCCGTATGATTCGTAGGTGATGGATTCCATATCGCCGGCCTCACTCGTGGTGCCTTTGGCGACCGCCTTCTCGATCTTATCTTTCGGCATATTGGCTTTATGGGCTTTTTCGATAAAAGAGCGTAACGCGGGAGCGTTCACATCGCCATGCCACGTCTTCGATTCGACGGTGATGCGGCGCGAAAGTTTGCCCCAGATATCGCTCTTGGCGGCATCTGCGGCGCCTTTTTGATGCTTGATTTGAGACCATTTGTTATGTCCTGACATAGGTGAGCATGTCCAAAACCTTCATCTGCGTTGTTGCAGGGCCCCGCGACCATACTCATCGTATCCTAGATACGCCTCGTATGTTCGCCTCCCCGCGCCTCGCAGCTGAAAGCTTTTGACCACGCTCACACATTGTATAACTGTAGTCGGGCGACTGCAAAAAATGCGGTATTATAGTGAGATGAATCGATCACATTTTATCGGAACGATCCTCGTGATCATTCTTGGTGTGAATCTCGGCGCGTGGACGCTCTCCGTCGCGACGAGCTCCGGACGATCATTCACCTCGCTTTCCGTACCGGTAGGTGCACCGGCGATTGATGCGCAGTCACAAGCTGCAAGTGTACGTATTGCGATCATACCGGCGACCCCCGCCGAAGTTGCTACGACGACGAGTACCACGAGCGCGTCGGCCGCCACTGTTCTATCACACTAGCCATTTATGCGCGATTAGTGCAGGATGTCGTCATGCAACGCGAAAAAGTCTACATCTATGGCAAACATGCGCTCGCTGAGGCGCTTGAGAGTATGCCGCACATCATCAAGAAAGTGTTCGCGGCAGAACATGCACTCGATGCGGATATTGTGCGTATCTTGAAGGAAAAGAATATCCCATTTTCACCACTGAAAGGTGAGACCCAAAATGTGGGAAAAGACGCCGCGCACCAAGGTGTCATCGTGACGATTGATCCGTCAGATCTTCTTCTTGATCTCAAAACATTTCTTAGCGGCCTTGATATGACGAAAAATCCTGCACTTGTATTGCTCGACGAGGTACAGGATCCGCATAACGTCGGAGCCATCATTCGAAGCGCCGCCGCTTTCGGTATATCGGGCATTTTGATTCCTCAGAATAATCAAGCCCAGATCACCGGAGCGGTTGTGAAGACGTCAGCCGGTATGACCTTCCGCGTCCCGCTCGTATCAATCGGTAATGTGAACCAGACACTTACCATTTTGAAAGAGCATCATTTCTGGGCGTATGGTCTTGCGATGGAAGGAAGTAAAGAACTGTCACAGGAGAAGTTCGATGCTCCGGCGGTGTTCGTCGTTGGTAACGAAGGAGAGGGAATCCACCGGCGCACGCTCGAACTCTGTGACGTCGCACTCTCGATCCCGATGCACCCGCGTACCGAATCATTGAATGCAGCAGTTTCGACCGCGATTGTCCTCTATTCCTGGTCGCTTCAGCATAAAGATGCGCTTCAATAAAACTATGGAACGGAAAGATTTGACGACGACAGATTGGCAGGATTATGAGCTTCTCGATTCTGGCAATGGTGCGAAACTTGAGCGCTATGGCGATGTAATAGTTTCTCGTCCCGAGACACAGGCGATCTGGAAACCATTGCGTCCGGAGTTGTGGAACTCGGCGCAGGCGATATTTGAATGGAAAGACGGAAAAAGCAAGTGGCAAAAGAAAGGCACCGTTCCCCAATCGTGGCCAGTCGCATGGCGCGACATCACATTCACCGCGCGTCTGACTTCGTTCAAGCACACGGGGATTTTCCCGGAGCAGGCCGCAAATTGGGAATGGATCGGCGAGTTGGTACAAAAATTGACGAAGCTTAGCCTCGTCAATCCGCAGGTTAAACCTGCGGAAAGCCTTGCGAAAGAGCCCCCGAAAGTGCTCAATCTTTTTGGTTATACCGGCATCGCGAGTGTCGTTGCGGCGCAAGCGGGTGCCGCGGTCACTCATATCGACGCATCCAAGCAATCGCTTGATTGGGCACATGACAACGCGCGATTGTCGGGCATACCCGAAGGTCAGATCAAATATCTCTTTGAGGACGCGGCCGCATTCGCGAAGCGTGAAGTCCGTCGCGGTAACAAATATGACGGTATCATTCTCGACCCGCCGGCGTTCGGTCGTGGTGCGAAGGGCGAGGTGTGGAAAGTCGAAGAGCAACTCCAAGACCTCATCGCGACGACGAAGGAACTTCTTTCTGACAAGCCGGGATCGTTTTATCTATTGAATGGCTATGCAGCGGGATATAATGCGCAGTCCTTTGCGCAGTTGGTGGAAAGTATTTTTGGTGACGTGAATGGAAACTTTGGAGATCTTTCGATACAAGAGTCAGATTCCAACCGAGTCATTCCGACAGGAATTTACGCGAATTTCGTGCAGTAGAAAACTTAAGTAGCTAAATGATTTTTTGACGCAACCTTTTGTTTCCTGCTAGACAACGTAAGTTTGGCAGAAAATTAGCAGAAAGCTGTTATTGCAATATTCTGCTAATTATGCTATTTTTAGCAGCAAGTTAGCAGGATCGATAAAGTTATAATTATGGCCAAATTTGAGAAACCACCACAAATGTTTGACTTCTTTACAGCGGATCTGCTTAAAAAGGCTTTGGATTCTGAAGCTTTATCAAATTTGTTAGATAAAGCGCAAAAAGAGTATGTGTACTGGGATAAATTTAAACATTACCCAATACCAGAAGGGTTTACACCTGAAGAAGCATGGACCTATCTGAAGTTCTCTAAAAGAATGAATGTTGAAAATACTCCAGTTAAGGCTATAAGTGGAAAAAACTTCACTTATATGTTCACGAAGTCTCTATACCAAAAGTTAAACTATATCGACACTAATGGCGCAGGTATTATTAAAAGTCTGAGTGGCAATCCCACAGAAGCACAGGCTTCAAAGTTTATTATAGGAAGTCTTACTGAAGAAGCTATAGCTTCTAGTCAGATTGAGGGGGCAAACACGACACGCAAAGTAGCAAAAGAAATGATCCTTTCACAAAGGGCTCCAAGAAACAAAGATGAACAAATGATCGTCAATAATTACAGGGCGATGCAAAAAGCGGACGATTGGAAGGACTTACCGATGAGCGAAAAAATTCTTCTCGAACTTCAGGAAATATTGACTGACCAAACGCTCGATAATGTTGATGAAGGAGGAAGATTTCGAAGTGATAAGGATGAAATTGTCGTACATGATGCGGTTACTGGTGAGATTGTCCACACCCCCCCGAGAGAGGAGGAGATGTTTGTTGAACTCAAGCGATTGATCGAATATGCAAACACCGAGGAACAAGAAGACGAATTCATTCACCCTGTAATCAAAGCTACAATTCTCCATTTTTGGCTCGCATACATACATCCTTTCACTGACGGAAATGGTAGGAGTGCGAGAATTTTATTTTATTGGTACTTGCTGAAGCAAGACTATTGGCTAGTTCAGTATATATCCGTCTCAAAGGCCATTAAAATTTCGAGAACGGCTTATGATAACGCTTACTTGCATAGTGAAAACGATGACAATGATCTTACATATTTTTTACTGTACATTACAGGCTCATTCAAAAAAGCGATTGATCAGTTTCTGGTTTACTTCGAACAAAAAAGTATTGAGGCAAAAGAATTAAAGGAGACTGCTTCCAAATTAGGACACTATAATTCAAGACAAATTGCATTGTTGAAATATTTTTCATCACATGAAGAGGGTGAATTCACAGAAGTTATTACGCACCAGAATAAGCATGGAATTTCGCGAGCCACAGCCAATAATGACCTGAGACATCTCGTTAAGGATGCTTTATTGGTAGAACTCAGGAGGGGAAAAAGGCTTCTGTATCTGCCAAACAAAATAAACATTAAAAAGTTTATGAAGAAGATCTGACGATAGTCTCAAGAATACACAATTTCACTCAATGCCTCGGTAGTCACCTCATGGCCGACTCGGCGTTACTCGGCTGTACTGTGAACTGACTTCCCAGAGGACTACTCGGTCTCCTGAAATGGAATATCGAGAAACTGTGCAATTGTTTTTCCCTGCAGAATAGTTCTGTCCAAGGAAAAATTATCGATACAACGTCTGTAATTTAGAGTGAATTCAAGATCTTAGCTATAGCTTTTTGGCCACTGATACCAGGCCTCAAAACTAAAACTGTAAAAGTGTCCCAGGGCAAGCTGACGACAGCTCCATTGATTTCCAAAACCGTTTTAATACCTCGGAATGTAGGCATCTTTAAAGTAATGTCTCGTAAAAGGATATTTTTACCACGTATAGTTCCGGAAGCTTGCCTTATTGTGCAGGTCTTACGGTCTGCATTTTTAATCGCTTCTCGCGCGGGGTTGAATTCTTGATATTGAAGCCCAAATTCAGTCGATATCTTTTTGAAAGTATTAACCCTCCATTGTTTGATCCACAATTCACTTAAAATGACCAAGACTAGATACAAAACCAACAATGTATCGATAACTGTTTCAGTCATTGTCCAATTATACCAAAAAATTATATCCCCAATGACGGTGTCTTCGGCACTTCCAATCCGATATGTTCATACCCACGCGCCGTAATGATGCGCCCGCGGGGAGTTCGTTCGATGAGACCGCCCTGCATGAGGTAGGGCTCGTTTACTTCCTCAACGGTTGCTTCTTCTTCACTGAGTGCGGCGGCGATCGTCTTGAGGCCGACCGGACCGCCATGGAATTTGTCGGCTATGACGGTGAGAATATCGCGATCGGTTTGATTGAGACCGAGCTCGTCAATCTCAAGAAGCGCGAGCGCCTTCTTGACCGTCTTCACATCGAGCGCCTCTTCGTTCACCTCGGCGAAGTCACGCGCACGTTTCACTAAGTAATTCGCGGTGCGCGGTGTTGCACGAGATCGGCGTGCGATCTCATGCAAGGAATCATTTCCGATCTCGATGCCGAGAATCTTCGCAGAACGACGGAGGATCTCGGTGAGCTCATCTTCCGAGTAATATTGCAGACGAAAGGTGCCGCCGGAAAAACGACTGCGAAGCGGCGCGGAGAGCATCGAGATGCGCGTCGTTGCGGCGATCAAGGTGAACGGTGGAAGTTCTAGTTGCACGGTGCGGGCAGCCGGACCTTTGCCGATGACGATATCAAGAACACCCGCTTCCATAGCAGGGTAGAGGACCTCTTCGATGGTACGGTTCAAACGGTGGATTTCGTCTATAAAAAGCACATCACCCGGCGCGAGGTTGGTCAGGATCGATGCGAGATCACCAACGCGTTCAATAGCAGGACCGGAGGTCGCACGCAGTGAAGTACCGATCTCTTTGGTGATGAGATGCGCGAGGGTCGTTTTACCCAAGCCCGGTGGGCCATAGAGCAAAATATGTTCCGCCTGATGATTGCGGCCGCGCGCAGCGGTCAAAAGGATGCGCAGATTCTCTTTAATCGTCGGTTGACCGACATATTGTTCCCACGAATCAGGTCGAAGTGCCTGGTCGAGCGAGCGCGGACTCTTTTCTATTGTGTGTTTTTCTGATTGTGCCATAGATGGTCGGCTCGTCTGCCACGTTTGACGTGGGGGACGGGGCAACGTGTAGGGTATTGACTTTTCAATACCATATGCTATACTCCCGCAAGTTCTAATCCTATCGTATCTGAATCATATTTTTCGACGGCCGCCTTCGTCACGTCAAACGTGACTTCGGCGAGCCGACGGCGACATGATTCTCTTAGCAAACGTACCTTTATCGAGGACGGATGCGGTGTACTGGCATAGCCTGTATTACTGCTCCTATCCTTAGATCCCGGTGCACCTTTCCATGAAAGTCTTGCTAAGAGAATCATGTCGCCGTCCTTGCCCCTCATAGCTCGTAAGGGCGACGTAGGTTTTTTCATTTTTACCTCTTCCTTCAGCGTATCACTCGCAGACGAATTGCAAACTGTCCCCGCTGTGAATAGTGTTGCGTATTCTCAGCGACAGGTTGTCACTTTCTTCAATGTTGCCGATGGGTTTTCCTATCCGTTTATTCCATCAAGCATCGTCTCGTCGTTGAGATCGACGACACGTGACAGTTCCTCAAAAGAGGTGACACCTTGCAGTATCTTTACGGCGCCATCCTGTGACATGCGGCGGATTTGTTGTGCGCGCGCTGCTTTCCATATCTCACGTTCGCTCGAGGTGGTGCGGATCGCATCCTCGATCGCATGATCCATGGTGATGACCTCCACCACGGCGATACGCCCCTTGTATCCGAGACCACCGCACTTTTCACAGCCCTTCGGGATCCACATCGTCGTGCGATTTTCGGGGAGTTCATCGGCATGCGGGATATTTTTCAACAAGAGATCCATCGTCGCTCGCTGCTCGCCCATGATCGGCGTCGCGACGCGGCAATGCGGACAGAGGCGACGTACGAGACGTTGTGCCATCGCAACGGTGAGGGATGCGGCGAGTATGTCGGCACTGATACCCATATCGATCAGACGGGGGAAGGTGCCGGCGGCGTCATTGGTGTGCAAGGTGGAGAACACGAGGTGGCCGGTAAGCGATGCTTGTACGGCGGTCGACGCCACTTCGGCATCGCGGATTTCGCCGACCATGATCACATCCGGATCTTGGCGTAGTGTACTGCGCAGACCGAGTGCGAATGTATAATCTTTCGATACCTGTGTTTGAACGACGCCGGGCAGGTGGTATTCGATCGGGTCTTCGATGGTGACTACTTTAATGTCCGACGTCGATACCTGGCGGAGGAATGCGTACAGCGTCGTCGTCTTACCACTTCCGGTCGGTCCGGTGTTGAGAATCATGCCGTTCGGTTTTGCGATCTCATGCTGGAAAAGCGCCATGAGATATTTGTCGAAGCCAAGTGCTTCCATCGGAAGGGCAATCGTTGTCGGATCAAGGACGCGCATGACGATCGTCTCTGCGTAAGCACCCGGCAATACTGAGGTACGGATCTCGATCTCTTTTTGATTGACCACGATGGAGAAACGGCCGTCTTGGGCTGCATTCTTTATGTTGAGCTTCAAACCGGATAGCAGTTTGAGACGGGATGAGATCAACACATACGTAGGTATATCAAACGTAAGGACTTCGACGAGAACGCCATCGAGACGATACCGCATGCGTACATTCTTTTCCTCCGGTTCCAGGTGGACGTCGGAAGCGCCCAGAGAAAGAGCACCCGCCATAATGATTTCAAGTACACGCGAAATACGGTGTGTGTCCTTGCTTCCTGCATGTGCGTTGATCTCTGCGCGCACGTCATCCATGGTGCGGAGCCGCTGGAGCATTTCGACGATCGTGTCGTTCGAGAGTGTAAGGATGCCGGCCTCGGTCTCTGTGGCATATGAAATGTCATGATAGCGATCCCATGCATGTTCGAGCGATGCGTGAGACACGATATACCGGCGCACGGCGTATCCCATATGCTCGAGATTGCTCACCGTTGTCAATGAGTCCGACCGCTCAGGGGCGCGCATGGCGACGAAAAGGTTTTTGTTGACGCGATGGAAGATTGCGAGCTCTGATGCGCGTGCCTCTGCCTCGGTGACGAGACGCAGGGCGTCGGTGTCGATCGATTTGCTGGTGAGGTCGACATATTCGACGCCGTACTTGCCGGCGAGCATCTCGGCGAGCTGCTCCTCTTCGCGGCTTCGCAGCTCTTGGAGGCGTTCCTCGGACTTTTTTTCGTTGAACTGTGTCGTCATGACACTATTGTAGCGCACCCGCGGACATGCGCGTAGTCGTGCCGGAGTTGCGCATGGGCACCATGTGCGGGGCGTGGGTGGCCGAAAATGCTACAATCTCGGTATGAAAATAAGCGGTTTGGTCGCGATGGAAGTAGAAGCGGCGCGATTTGCGCAGCAAATCGCGCCGCACCAGGGTGAATCAGCCCATGCGACCGTCGTTGCACTACAGGGCGATCTCGGAGCGGGAAAGACGACCTTCACGCAAGGAATTGCTCGAGCTCTCGGTGTTGGAGAAAGTGTGACGAGCCCGACGTTCGTCATTGAAAAGATATACGAGCTCACGGAGCAGAATTTTACTCGACTTATCCATATCGATGCCTATCGTCTCACTGATGCACATGAGCTCGAAGTTCTCGGCTGGCATGAAGTTGTCGCTGACCCACTGAATCTGATCATTGTCGAATGGCCGGAGCATGTCGCCGCACTCATCCCCGAAAACGCGATCCACATTTCATTTGCGGGGACGGGAGATTCGCGTGAAATCATCTATGGTTAAGAAGAACAACAACAAGAAACACCTCGTTCTGCTCGATTCGCATGCGATCCTGCACCGTGCGTATCATGCGTTGCCGGATTTTTCTTCAAGCAAAGGCGAACCGACTGGCGCACTCTATGGACTGATCACGATGCTCCTGCATATCGTTGCCGACCTCAAGCCTGATTATGTTGTTGCAACGCGCGATTTGCCCGGTGGTACGCATCGACATCAATTGTTCGAAGCTTACAAAGGCACACGCGTGAAAGCCGAGGACGAACTCGTGGCACAGCTCAGGCGCGCACCGGATGTTTTCGAAGCGTTCGGTATTCCGATGTATCAAGCGCCGGGATACGAGGCTGATGATTGTCTCGGAACGATCGTGCATGAATTAAAAAGTCGCGACGACATCGAGACGACGATCGCATCGGGTGATATGGATACCTTGCAGCTCGTTTCACCGTCGGTCTCTGTCTATACCATGCGAAAAGGTTTGAATGATACGGTTTTGTACAACGGAGATCGTGTGCGTGAGCGATATGGTTTTGGACCGGAGAGTGTCGTGGATTACAAAGCGTTGCGCGGTGATCCGTCCGACAATATTCCCGGGGTCAAAGGTATCGGAGAAAAAACAGCGACGGAGCTTCTCCAACAATTCGGTACGCTCGAAAATCTCTACATCGCACTCGATTCGGAACCTGAATCACTAAAAAATGCAGGTATCAAGCCGCGCATCATTGAGCTCCTCAAAGAACATCGTGCCGATGCACAGATGTCGAAAGTATTAGCGACGATCAGTACGGATGCGCCGATCGAGTTCGTGGTGCCGGAGCGACCGTGGCATCTCGCAGATCACCTCGAAACGATTTACAAATTGTGTGATGAGCTCGAATTCAAATCACTGAAAGAGCGAATCAGAATGGCTGCAGAAGGAGCACAAAAATCAGTAGCATCTGAAATCACTGACGAACGAGCCGCATCACCTATGCCGGAAGTTGATGAAGAAATGCTTTCGGAGACAGCGGTCGCGCTATGGCTTTTACATTCGGATACGACGAATCCAAGTTTGGAAGATATACTCACTGCACGTAACACCGAAGACTTCGAGGGCGCGCGCGCCGGTATCTTCAAAGACCTGAAAGATACGGGGCGGCTTGCTGAGGTGTACGACGAGATCGAGAAACCACTGATTCCTGTTGTTCGACGAATGAATGAGACTGGCGTGCACGTTGATGCGAGTGCTCTCAAAGCTCTTGCAAAAGAATACAGCACCGAGCTCGGCGTGATCGCGGGGCGGATATTTGCTGCGGCGGGACATGAGTTCAATATCAATTCACCCAAGCAGCTCGCCGTCGTTTTGTATGACGAGCTCAAGATCGTACCGGAGAAACAGAAGAAGACAGCGACCGGCGCGCGCACGACGCGTGAGGATGAGCTTGCCAAACTCGCGCCACTGCACCCGATCGTCGGGGACATTCTTGCGTACCGTGAATTACAGAAATTACTTTCGACCTACATTGAAAAGATACCGACCTTGATAGCGCAAGACGGTCGCTTGCATGCGAAATTCCTTCAGGCGGGGACAACGACCGGACGCATGGCGAGTGAGGCACCCAATCTCCAAAACATTCCCATCAAGACCGATTATGGACGGCGTATTCGTACGGCATTCGCAGCAGAAGAGGGGAATACGATCGTCGCGATTGATTATTCACAGATCGAACTGCGTATCGCAGCCGGACTTTCGGGTGATGAAAAGTTGTTACGCGTATTCAAAGAGGGGGGCGATGTGCATACGGCGGTCGCATCGGAAGTCTTCGGTGTGACACCGAACAAAGTCGATCGTGAAATGCGTCGGCGAGCGAAGGTCATCAACTTCGGCATTCTCTATGGGATGGGCGTGAATGCGTTGCGTGCGAATCTTGGGGTGGGCGTTTCGCGCGATGAATCGGCGCAATATCTGTCGGATTATTTCAAGAACTTCTCCGGATTGCGGGAATGGATCGACAAGACGAAATTCGAAGCGGCACAAAACGGCTATACGGAGACCTTGTTCGGACGTCGCCGCTATTTTCCAGGATTCAAATCATCGCTGCCGGGGATCGTCGCACAAGCAGAACGCATGGCGGTCAACGCGCCGATACAGGGTACACAAGCCGACATTATCAAGCGAGCGATGGTTGCTGCCGATGCGCTCATCGAGAAGAATCAGTGGCGGGAAAAAGTTCGCCTCGTTTTGCAAGTGCATGATGAATTGGTATACGAGATTATGGAGAATGGTGCTGAAGATACCGCACGTTTGTTGCGCGATGTGATGGAGAGTGCCGCGCCGACTGAACGATTATCAGATGTTCCTATTCTGGCCGAAGTATCAGTCGGACATAATTGGGGAGAGATGAAGAAGATTAGTCGCTAGGGACTAGGTGCTAGTTTCTAGTAGAATACTTTATATGATCGTCGACCGCCTAGAACCTAGAACCTAGAACCTAACACCTATGCTCTACCTCTACACCGGAACCGATAGAACGAAAGCGCGCACTGCCATGCAAGCCGCAGTTGCGCACGCACAAAAGGGTGGCGTATCTATCACGCGTATCAATGATGCAAATACACTCGACGATCTCGCGGCGGCCTTGCACTCGGGCGGCATGTTCGCGACCGAACGCATCGTTGTCCTGGAAAATGTTTTTGAGAACGATGAGATGCGGGAAGTTCTGCGCGCAGAACTTCCCACGCTCAAATCATCAACTGATCACTTTTTTCTCTACGAGGAGAAACCGGATGCTGCGACGAGGAAATTGATCGAGAAATATGCGGAAAAATCCGAGCGATACGATGCGGCAAAAAAAGCCGATGGGGGAACGACTATATTTGCACTTGCGAACGCACTGCGGGCAGGAAATAAGAAGGCGTTGTGGGTCGGATATCAACGCGAACTTTTGAACGATGCCGCGCCGGAGGCGATTCATGGTGTCCTATTTTGGGCAGCAAAGGATATGCTGCTCAAATCATCGGCTGTGGTGGACAAAACACGAGCAAAGAAACTCATTGCAAGTCTCACTGAGCTGCCGCATGAGGCACGGCGACGCGGCGAAGACCTCGAATATGCACTTGAGCGGTTTGTGCTCGGAAAATTGTGATAATATTATATGCATGCGCGTAGCTTTTGGACTTATTATCCTGCTGCTTATTTCTGTCCCGCATGAATCATTTGCTGCAGTGACCGCTGCGGCGGCACAAGCCGCTTCTCAAGCCGCAGTAGCTGCCGGAATGCCGCAGGGTGTGGCGGACGGAATCAATTGGGCTGATCCGAAAATCTCGGATGCAATGTGTACCCCCGTGATTCCTACTTGTTATTGTGGTTATACTATGGGGAAAAATGGATGTGAATCCAGTGGTAATAAGTATCTTTGTCCATGTATGGATCCACGTGGAGTAGTAGGAATATGTATGCCCGCCGGGTGCAAAGCAGTCTCGGCGGCTGGTCTCAACGGAGCGCAATCCGCCACTGGCTCCGGCTCGATGGATTCTCTGCTCAAGGCGGCGGGTGATTTGCTCGGTAAACTTATGAGTGGCGGTGGCAGTGGTTCCGGAAGCAGCGCCGCGACGCCCGCGACGACTGCTGCCACCACATGTCCGAATGGTTACTACCAGACATCCACACAAACGTCTGATCCCTGCGCGTACTACGTCCCAGTCACGACGATCGCGACAAGTTCCATCGACACCAATGCGCTTCTGAACGCACTCAATGCGAGTTCAACCGATCTCACAAACTTAACGAATACCAATACGAACACGAATACAAATCTCAATAGCGATCTTTCCACGACGGCTGATGTGACCGGCACGTTTCAATCACCCAATTCGCAGACCGGCACCACGACTCCCGGGCTCTCCGGCAGTATCCAGACGACCGGCACCGGCGCGACATTCATCGCTAATAACGTGCAAAGCAACTCCGAGACGTCGGCATTCTTCGGCGGTGAGGGTGTTGCAGGGTTTATCGGCAATCTTGTCGGCGGCTGGTGTACGGCACGTCCGTGGGCGAGCGGGTTCATTGCGTCCATCATTCCACCCGCATTCTTCGACGGACTCTGCACAAAAGGAGGATTCACCGTCGGGGCACCCGCAACGGCCGCGGCCGTTTCATCTCAGGCATCGGTCACACTTACACAGACGCCGGTCGCCACACAAGCGGCGCGACCACAATCAACCTTACAACAAGCTATTACGCCGACGGCGACCTTGATTCCACCGCGTGTGGATATCTGGGCCGTACCATCGACGGTACCGCTGGGCGCACGCGCTGAAATCTTTTGGAATACCGAGAACGTTACCAACTGCACCGAGACGTCACCGGACGGAAGCTTTACCCAAACTTCGCTCTCTGGCGGCGCAGCAACCGTGCCGCTGACCGGTCCGACCACGTTCACCATCTCATGTCTCGATGCGGGGCAAAATCCCGTGACCGATTATGTGACGGTCAGTATTTCGGGGTAGGATAGAGCCGTATTCCGCAGGTTTAACCTGCGGAGAAACTTACAGAAAAGTTCCATGTCATCACGTATCAAGAATGGAGTTCGTGCAAAAGATTTTCCAATCGATTCCACACGATCGAACATCTCGAAAATAGAATTAACGACACGATATCCCGAGACGGGATATGCACTCAATACAAAATCGGAGATGGTCGTGTATGTATTAGAAGGGAAGGTCGTGCTTGATCGTGGAAAAAAACACTAAAGAAAGGCGCTGTTGTATTGGTTAAAAAAGGTGAACGGTATTTTTGGCAACCACACAATAGCGCAACGCTACTCATTTGTAGTACACCGCCGTGGATGCTAGATCAACAGCGACTACTGCAACTAGAAACTTAAATTGCCAGCAAGATCAATGAAACAATACCGGCGAGAATACAGTAGAAGGCAAAAGGCCTGAGCGTTCTTGTTTGAAAATATTTGGTAAGGTACCGCACGGAGAAAAACGCAGCGATCGCGGCACAGAAGAATCCGGCGATTGCGGGCGACCACTCTCCATGGTGCGTGATGATATGCGGTACTTTCAATAGAGCTGCGGCAAAGATGATCGGTGTTGCGAGAAGAAACGCGTAGCGTGCGGCGTTGTCGCGAGAGAAACCGTTCGCGATCCCCGCCGTCATGGTGACACCGGTACGAGAAAATCCGGGGATCAAAGCGATGCATTGTGCGAGGCCGACGGTGAAGGATTGTGTCCATGTCATACGCGCGAGCTTGCGATCATCGGCACCGATTTGTGTGCCGCGTTGTAAAAGTTCCGCGATGAAAAGAATGATACCGTTGCCGATGAGCATGACTGCAACCAGTCGGGGTGCCGCGAAGAGCGCCTGCAATTTTGTTTGGAATAGAAGGCCAAACAATCCGACCGGTATTGAGCTTACGACGATAAGAAAACCGAGACGCGCATAGACGGTTTCCATGCGTCGATTCATGATCGAACGGATCATGTCACGAACGATGCGCACCCAATCGCGCCAAAAGAATACGAGGAGCGCCAACGCGGTCGCGAGGTGAGTCAAGATGACGAACGAAAGAAATGCGTCGCTCGACTGGTCGATATTCCAGTGCAAGAGAGCCGGCAATAGCACCATATGACCGAGACTCGAAATGGGGAACAATTCGGACACTCCTTGCAAAGTCCCCAGAATGATCGCTTGAAAAATAGTGAGCATATCGTGTTTAGGATATCACAGAGGGATCAATGTGTTGACGCACGAGACGATACTCATGCCAGATGAGCCACATGATAATGACGTCGAATAGTGTAAGCGCGATGAGCAGGATCGAATGTCCTATCGCGATCTGGTAAATCTGATAGACCATAAAAAGCGCGAGCACTACGAGTGAAGCGGGATATGCCCAGAGCTTATTCTTGAGGAGTGCGATCACGAGCAGGAATTTAATAATGCCGCGGCTCAAGAGATACATGGCGAGAAACATTCTCGGTGTGAGTGAGAATTGTTGGGCGAGCGTCAGCGCGTGTGTCGCGATGAAGTTGCCCGGTTCTTCGACGAGTTCATCCTGGCTTGCTGCAATAATGGCGTTACCGATCGCCGCCGGTGCGATGAAGATCGCCATGGTACCGGCAACTATTTCAGTCGCCGAAAGTATACCCTTGAGGACGATACCGGTGCGGAATAGACGATAGATATATTTTTCGCGCAAAGCTCGGATCGTATCCATCGCTCTACGATACTATGATTTCATTTCGTTGTCTGTACCAAGTCTACTCCAACGCAAGATGGTGCTGAAATCGGAGACGATTCCAGCGTAAAGGGAGCCCAAGACCCCTGAGCTTCCTGCGCCGTCTCGCCGTACCATGCCGAGTATATGACACTAGGTATGAACGACGACAACATTGTGAGTATCACCACGGGGTGCTTCATGTTTCTAAGCCGGAGTACCGGCAAGAAACATTGGTCGCGCACAGCTCCGGGAGTTCTTGAAACTCTCGAATAGTGCGACCTTTAGTAGGACAGATCGTGACGAGGCATACGAGTGGATCGGCAAGACATTGGGAAAGTTCGGATACCACCGGATAGCGAAGAAGAACAAGGGAGTGGTACGGGCGTATATCCGGAGCATAACCGTGTACTCGGACACGCAGCTCGACCGGTTGATCCGGAGAAAACGCGAAGTGGGTCGCGTTGTCGCGAAGTCGAGGACACAAACGACGTTCCCGACCATCTACATACCGGAAGACATCGCGCTTCTCGTAGAGGTCGACAATGCGGAAGGACGACGTACGGGAGGAGCGTTGAAGAAAACGCTCGTCGATATGTTCCATGTGTATGGCGACACTCGCTTCGAGCGTCTCTCACGTATCTCGGTCTCGCATCTGTACAACCTGCGCGGGACGCGCGTGTACCAGTCACGGTCTTTGACGTACACAAAGACGATGCCCACATCCGTGGATATCGGTATACGCAAGAAACCTCGTCCCAAGGGGCAAACTTGATTCCTTCGCGTAGATTCAGTGCATCAGGGCGATCGAGACAAAGAAAAGGGTGTGTACCACATCAATCTCGTGGACGAGGTGACGCAGGACGAGATCGTGGCCACGGTGGAGGGGATCTCGGAGGAGTTCCTGCGGCCTGCTCTTGAGAGGCACTTGCGGCGTTCCCTGTCGTGGTACTCAGTTTCCAAGGCCAAGCCACGAGTTTGCTAATTCGTCCGACAACGGCTCGGAGTACCTCAACAAAGTGGTGGCGCGACTGCTACAGAAACTTCTGATCGAGCAGACGAAGTCGAGATCGCGGCGAACGAATGACAACGCGCTCGCTGAAGGGAAGAACGCTGTGGTGGTGCGCAAGCACTTCGGGTATGCACACATTCCGAGGAAATATGCATCTCTCATGAACGAGTTCAACCGCGACTACCTCAATCCGTACCTGCTCAATCATCGGCAATGCGCGTTTGCGGACGAGACCATAGACGAGCGCGGCAAGATTCACAAAGTGTACAAGTAATATCTGACTCTGCGTGAGAAGCTCCTGTCGATTGTGAATGTTGAACAGTATCTCAAACACGGCATCACGAAAGAATCGCTCCGGATACGTATGATGGTACAAACACATCTCGCCGCCGCGCAGGAAATGCAGCGGGCGAAACAGACATTATTCAAAGAAATCAGACGCCGCAAGGTACGCTAGATTTCAGCACCATCTACGGATTAGAAAATACTTAGTGCGCCCACCTGGATTCGAACCAGGGACAAACTCCTTAAAAGGGAGCTGCTCTACCAGCTGAGCTATGGGCGCGCTTCGTCCTTCCGTGGCCTTGTGCGGAGGGGGAGCGTTGTGATTGTATGCGCGTCCGGCGGAAACGTCCACCCCATCCTTGTTTACAAGGGAAAATCGAGGCCAAGGGGGCCGGCTCCGGAGATGAGAAGCGCAAGGCACATAAGGAAAAGCAGTGCATACGTACTGCGTGGCAACGGCCGCAGTGATTCGTACTGTTTCGACAGCGACATGTGTTTGATGACAATGATAATGCCGATAATAGCGGCGGCTTGCGTGCCATACCCCACCAGTATCGCGAGGCCGTCGAAGATGGTTATGACTCCGGAGATCCACAGCATCCACGATGCAGGACTGCCGAGAATCGGTAGGCGGATCTTCGTCAGATCATTGCGGCGTACGATCAAGAAATAACCGGCATAGATGAACGAGATCCCGACGCCGATGCGTAGGATCGTAGCGGTAAACGGTGCGAGCCAAAGAATTTGTGGAATGAGTGAAAGCATACGAACTAGGTTGTAGCTTCTAGCTTATAGGTTTTAGGAAATACGGCAAGTTCCGTACCGAACATGTCAGTGCTTGTGCATCGGACATACAATCGCTACATTGCATATATGCAATATGAGGTCGCGGTGCTTTTGCACAACATTAGGAGTGCGCACAACGTCGGCGCCATATTTCGCACCGCGGATGCCGCAGGTGTGACGAAGATCTACTTGAGCGGATATACACCGACCCCGATCGATCGTTTTGGCAGACCGCGCAAAGAGATCGAGAAGACTGCACTCGGCGGAGAGTTTTCCGTCAGGTGGGAATATGCGAAAGCTCCGGCACTGGTTATTTCGAAATTAAAAAAGTCGGGCTGGCATATCGTTGGCGTTGAGCAAGATGAGCGCGCGATCGACTACCGAACATTCAAGACGGACAAACCGACGCTCATAATCCTCGGTAACGAGGTGAAAGGGATTTCAAAAAGCCTACGCGATCGATGTAACACGCTCGTCGAGATACCGATGCACGGAACAAAAGAATCGCTCAACGTTTCGGTTGCAGCGGGGATCATCCTATTCAGCCTTTTGTGAAGACTTAATAACCGTTCGGATCAGAAGATCCTGTTTGATAGATCGTCGTCGGACCGGCGGATGATGATGTCGCGGTTGAGCTTGGCATCGAGACGGTCGGGTAGGTCGACGGTGTGCCGGGGATCTTGAAGGTCTCGCCGGTCGTTGATCCGACCTGGAAGAAATAATCGAGGACGCTGTGATATTGGAACGGATTGCGGTAGTGGTTTACTGCCGCTTTGATGTTTTGGAATCCGCCGCCGAGAATCCAAATGATGATAAAAGCGACGAGCAAGATCGCGACAATTGCAATGAGAATACGTTTTATCATACGAGATGCCCGATCATTATACTGCAGGCTTTGCAGTGGAGCGCTTGGCTAACTCTTCGCGTGCGACTCGTGCATCGCTCCACGGCTCTTTGCTGCCGCGTGGGCCGCAAATGCACGGATCGGTGCCTTTGCCGCTGATGAGCACTGCGTCTCCGGTATGCGCGAGCGAGAGTGCGTTCGCGATCGCTTCACGCCGATCCATGATGATGACCGGCTGGCGTTTCATGCCACGGGCGAGGCCATCGATGATCGACCGAGGATCCTCATCGTAGGGATCTTCGTTCGTAAGGATGACGACATCACAGCGCGCATCGGCGATGCTGCCCATCACCGGTCGTTTCCAGAGATCGCGGCCGCCGCCGGTCGAACCAAGCACGCAGATTTTACGGCTGTGATCATACGCATCATAGAGAGCAGTGAGCGAATCCGGCGTGTGCGCGTAATCGACGACGACTGTAAAATCTTGGTGCTCCTCGACTCGTTCCGCACGACCGGGGATGCGCGTGAGCTTCTCGAATGCGCGCACGATCGTCGATGTCGGTATGTTGAATGCACGTGCGACGGTCGCCGCCGCGATCGCATTCTTGAGCGAGAATTCTCCCGGCAAGTGGATCTGGATGTCGGTATCGTCAAAACGGAAACGTCCGCCGACCTCGGTGGATTCGTACGGTGCGTTGCCGGAAAGCGAGAAGGGGAGCGCATGCTCGACGGGGAGCGTGAGATATCGTGTGCTCTCCCTGTCGTCGGCATTCGCAACCATTACGCGCGGGCGCTTGCTGCTTCGCGCCAGATGAAGGCCGATCTCATACTTGGCGTTAGCGTATGCTTGTAACGATCCGTGCGACTCGATATGCTCGGGTGCGAGATTGGTAAAGACCAGTGCGTCGAGTGCGATACCGCGATGTCGGTATTGTCGGGCGCCTTCGGACGTCATTTCAAGAATTGCGACGGTACAGTGCGCACGGACAGCTCGATCCAAGAACCGTTGCATGAAAAACCGTCCCGGCATCGACATACGCAACTCGTTCGGATTTGTTTTGTCGCCGATCTTGAATCGAATTGAATCCTGAACGGCAGTCTTGTAACCCGCTTCTTCGAAGATCGCATTGATCATCTCGGCCGTCGATGATTTTCCTTTGGTCCCAGTGACGGCGATCACGAGCAGTTTGCTCGAGGGGAATCCGTAGAGTAATGCACCGAGCTGCGCGACACAAAAATGATAGCCGTTCACGACCGGCGGTGGTGTGAGCTTGTGCAATGCCGCCTTTAGTTTCCAGATGAATGCATTCATAGATCGTGCTTGTGCGTACCCAGGATGCGCAGCGATTCGCGTAGCCGTTCACTCGAACCTTCGATCTCAGCAGGGACGTTACGCAATGCCTTGCGAGCCTCATCTGCTGAATATCCGAGAGCTCGCATTGCCTCGAGTGCTTCCATATCGCCCTTGGGCATCGCAGGGCCAGCACTTCCACCGGCGAGTACCTTGTCTTTAAGCTCAAGCACGATCTTCTCGGCGGTCTTCTTGCCGATACCGGAGATATTGGTGAGATATGCGGCATTGCCCGATGCAATCGCACTGCGCAGTGTCTCCGATGAGGCAGCGTCAAGGATGCTGAGCGCGGATTTCGGTCCGATACCGGAAACAGAGAGAAGCAGCATAAAAGAGGCAAGCTCTACTTCGGCAGGGAATCCGTAGAGATCGAGGATGTCTTCACGCACGGCGAGATGTGTCCAGAATTCAGTCTTTCCATCGAGCGCGAGGCGTGCGAGTGTTTCTTTGGTCGCGAATACCTTGTATCCGACACCACCGACAAGGACGATACAATGATTGTCACGTATGGCACGTACCGTACCTTCAAGATAACCAATCATGGGAGTAAGTATCAGGCATCAGGCACCAAGTATCAAGGAAGCTGATTGCTCCGCGCCGTTTTTGCTACGTGGGGTTTTGAAACTTGATACTTTCGCTCCTACAGTGTAGGATGCGACGCAATGGCAAAGACAAGTTCAGCAAAAAAGGCGCTTCGCGTTTCTGCTCGTCGGAAGGTTTTTAATATTCGCCGCAAGAAGACGATGAAGGACGCCGTCAAAGAGACCGGTAAACTCATCACCGGCAAAGATATAAAAGGTGCCGCGGCCAGCATGCCGGCCCTGTACAAGGCGATCGACAAAGCTGCGAAGCACGGCACAATCAAGAAGAATACCGCCGCACGCATGAAGTCGCGCATCGCAAAGCATCTCGGTGCGGCTACGAAGTAGTGCGTTCGTGGTATAGTACGCGAGTACGTTATAGCTCCCGTCGTTCAACGGATAGGACGCGACCTTGCGGAGGTCGTGATGTAGGTTCGATTCCTGCCGGGAGCACAAAACGAGTAAGCGCAGTTTTGTGCTGGCCGCAACCGCGTCGGCGGTGAGGCGGGGTCGCGCAAAATCTCAGCAGAGATTTATGCGTGACCACAGAGTGAGTTTACGAACGATGTGCTCCCGGCATGGGAGGGGTGAATAGAGATTCATGCCGCGAGGCTTCGGGGGAACGGGAGTTCCCCGTGGAGGAAGGCAGGCCGCTTTGCGGCCGTTGGAAAACCGTGGGCTACCGATTAGCCTACGCTTGCGTAGTTGCAAATCGCAGTACCCATGGGTATTTCCAAGTTGGCGCGGAGCACCCGTCAACGTGATCGATAACAAAATTGCCCCCG
>CAINVT010000009.1 GCA_903854215.1 uncultured bacterium
AAACTATCGTTTGAATCACCGGAGCGATTACTTGATTACGTGTTCATTATCATTAAAGAATTCGAGCACAAGAATTGGTCCCGATTTCCTGTTAACCAATTCTCAGTTATCCACAGCGCGCAGACACACTAATCTTTACAGACCCGCAAGATTCCAAAAGGGAAGACGATGACGTACAAAGAGGTCGCCGCCACAGCAGGAAATCCGCATGCCGCACAAGCAGTCGGCGCAGTCATGAGGGCGAATTTCGATTCCGATATCCCGTGCCATCGAGTCATCAAGAGTGATGGCTCAGTCGGCAGCTACAATCGCGGCGGCGCGAAGCGCAAGGAGGATATCTTAAAAGCGGAAGGTGCAATCTGAAGTGCCTGCTGCTATACTCGTTCGATGAAATACAAAAAACTGAATGGCACCGACATTGATGTCTCGCTCATCTGTCTCGGCACCATGAATTGGGGTCAGCAGAATACAGAGCAGGATGCGCATGATCAGCTGGATTATGCAGTCGCGCATGATGTGAACTTCATCGACACTGCGGAGGTCTACCCGGTGCCACCCGAGGCAGAGAGGCAGGGAAGGACCGAGTCGTATCTCGGCAGCTGGCTCAAGAAGACGGGAAAGCGCAAAGATCTCATCCTTGCGAGCAAGGTTTCGCCATCGGACGTTATCAGGACCAGGTCGTACGCGGGCGATTTTCCGCGTCTCGATCGCAAGAATATCCTTGCTGCTATCGACGGTTCGCTCACGCGCCTCAATACCGATTATCTCGATCTCTATCAGGTGCATTGGCCGGAGCGGAAAACGAATTTTTTCGGCGTTCGCGGAGTCGAATCTATCTCGTCGGACGATGCGGCTGTGACAACGATCGAAGAGACTCTTTCGGCACTTGCCGAGGTGGTGAAGTCCGGCAAGGCGCGCTACATCGGCGTATCGAACGAGACACCGTGGGGTCTCACGGAATATCTGCGGCTTGCCAAAGAAAAAGGACTGCCGCGCATCATCACGACACAAAACCAGTATTCGCTCACGAACCGCACCTTCGAGATCGGTCTCTCCGAAATCTGTCTTCGCGAGAATGTCGGACTCCTCGCATATTCGCCGCTTTCCATGGGAGTTCTCTCCGGCAAGTATCTTGACGGGGCACGGCCTGTCGGCGCACGATTCACGCTCTTCGAGCGCAACGGTACACGTTATAATCCGCCGAATACCCAGGAAGCTGTCCGGAAGTACGTCGCGCTCGCGCGCGCGAACAATCTCGATCCGGCGACGCTTGCGCTTGCGTTCGTGAATGGCCGTTCCTTCGTTACATCGAATATTATCGGGGCGACAAGCGTCGAACAGCTGGCAATCGATATCGCAAGCGCTGACGTGGAGCTATCTGCGGATATCATGAATGAAATCACGGCTATCTATGCGACCTATCCGGATCCGACCGCATAGCAATCTCAGTCATGACCGATGAACACGAGGTGAAGATCGAGCCCTCTTGGCAGCGGCATCTTTCATCGGAGTTCCAGGCGGCTTATTTCAAAGCGCTTTCATCATTCGTGCGGGAGCAATACACGCATGCGATCGTCTATCCGCCGCCGAAGAATGTCTTTCGTGCGTTCGAGCTGACTACGTTCGACAATGTCGAGGTGGTGATCCTTGGGCAAGATCCGTACCACGGGCCGAAGCAGGCAAATGGTCTGTGTTTTGCGGTGTCGGAAGGAATCAATGCACCGCCGTCGCTTCAGAATATTTTCAAAGAGATCGAGAGTGACCTCGGCAGGCCGATCATTCATCGCACTGGGGATCTCGAACGCTGGGCGAAACAAGGCGTGTTGCTTCTCAATGCGACGTTGACCGTCAAGGCTCACAAAGCGGGTTCGCATCAGGGACGGGGTTGGGAACAATTCACAGATGCCGCAATCAAGGCGCTCTCGGAAGGGCGCGAGCATCTCGTCTTCATGTTGTGGGGCAATTATGCGAAGGCAAAAGGTGCACACATAGATCGGTCGAAACATTTCGTACTTGAGTCTGCGCACCCGTCACCATTCTCGGCATTCAACGGATTTTTTGGGAATAAACATTTTAGCCGTGCGAATGCATATCTTGAAGCTCACGGGAAAAAGCCTATCGACTGGCTATAAAAAGTGCGCTATCCTTGGGCGCTATGAAGGCGACCCTAAAAAAAGTCCGCAACGTATACGGAATCACAGAATACAAACTGTCGAATGGTCTACGAGTCCTGTATAAGCGTGATACGACACTACCGATCGCGGCCGTATGCGTAACCTTTCACGTCGGAAGCCGCAATGAGGCAACAGGACATACCGGCGCGACGCATATTCTCGAACATCTCCTTTTTAAGGATTCGGAAAATTACACAAAGGCAAAAGGTAATTCGATCACCGATCATCTCGAATGGATGGGGGCGCTGATGAATGCGACGACCTGGCTCGATCGAACCAACTATTTCGAAGTATTGCCCAAAGAACGGGTCGGTGAAGCGCTCGCGATGGAGGCGGATCGCATGCGCGGCAGTTTGTTCAACGATGCTGATCTCGTTTCCGAAATGACGGTCGTGCGCAATGAATTTGAACGCTCGCGCAATAATCCGTACGAGATCCTCGACGAAGCGGTCACAGCGACGGCGTTCACCACACATCCGTATCGTATCCCGACGATCGGGCTCAAAGAGGATATTGAGGGTGCGACGGCCGCGAAACTACGTGAATTCTATGATCAGTTCTATTGGCCGAACAATGCCACGTTGGCTGTGTTCGGCGATGTCTCTCCGAAAGATTTCGAGAAACTTGTCGTCAAACATTTTGGAGCGATCCCGCATTTGCTGCATGAGATTCCTATCATGACGACGACAGAGCCGACTCAAACAGAATCGCGATCATGTGAGATCCGCAAACCAGCCGGCGTATCGATTGCAACGCTCACATACAAGGCGCCGCGTGCGACCGACATCGATTTTGTTCCGGTCCACGTCCTCGCGACGATACTCGCGGGAGGATTTTCCAGCAGATTACAGAAGAAGATTGTCGACAAAGGGCTCGCCGCGGAGATCCATTCATCGGTATTTCCGCTTTTTGATCCGGGTACGATGTCGTTTACTGCGACGATCGGCAAAAATGTCGAACCAAAACGGGTGCTTGATAGCATGCGACGCGAAATGCGAACAATCGCACAGAAGGGCATCCTTGCCGCCGAGCTCACGCGTGCGCGTGAACGGATCCTGTCGCAGATCGCCGACGAGCGTGACGGAATTTTTAACGAGATCCGTTCGGTATCCGAATCGATCGCGGCGGGGGATTGGACGCTCGGATATGCGTTCGAAGAGCGTCTTATACATCTAAAAGTGAGCGACATTCACAGAGCGGCTAAAAAATATCTCAATACAACACAGGAGACATCAGGAATATTGGTCGACACCTTATCAATACCATCTGCAACGATATGAGCTACGCAAAACGCATACACGTTCATAAGCCTCGTACCGGCGGTACGGCACTCATTTCATCATTCCCGTCGCACGGAATGGTCTCGATTGTCGGAAGTGTTGCGGGGGGTGGGCGACTCGCCGGCAGTGATGCGCTCGCACAGGCACATGCTGCGATGCTGCTCGAGGGGACGAAACGACGCTCAAAGTCTGATATACAGATTGCCCTCGATACGATGGGCGCGTCACTCTCGTTTGCGATTCAGCGTGATCGGCTCACCTTTAGCGCGCATGTTCGCGACCACCATCTCAAAAAATTACTTATACTCATCGCCGAGGTTTTGATCGAACCGTCATTTCCTGTGCGTGAATTGGCGATCTTTAAAGAGCGAACTGTCGCCGAACTTTCACTCGAAGGCCAAGATACGCGCGCGCAGGCGGAGATAAATCTTTCGCATCTATTGTATGATTCGGAACATCCGAATTATCAGGTCTCGACCGAAGATTCTCGTGCAGCGTTCGCAAAAATAACGCGTGCCGAACTCGTGAAATATCATATTCGCGCGATCAGTCGGAAAACACTTGTGGTATCTGCTTGCGGTGATATGAAAAGTTCAGAACTTTTCGATATGATCGAACGTACATTCGCAAAACTTCCCGACAATGAGGTGCAGCTTCCGCCTTTTGTGCCCGCAGTGCCGCATAGAGCTCGTTCTATTACGACTTCTATCGAGGACAAAGCGAGCATCGATCATAGGCTGGGATGTGCGACCGCTATTACCAAAGACAATCCCGATTATCCGGCGCTTGTGCTTGGTTTGCAAATACTCGGCAATCGAAGCGGTTTTACCGGTCGTCTGATGAAAACGGTGCGTAAGGTCGAAGGACTGACCTATGGCGTCTACGCGTATCCTGCGGGCTTCAACAATGCCGATGGGTACGTTACGACCTGGGCAACATTCGCGCCGGAGCTTTACGAACGCGGTAAAAATGCCGTCATGAGAGAGATTCGCATGATCGTCACCGATGGTGCGACCGCCGACGAGGTGAAGAAGCATCGTACGATGTTCGAAGCGCGTTCTCGCGTGACCATATCGAATTCGGGAGACCTCGCACATGCTGCTCATGATAATGCGGTTGAAGGACATGCACCGTCATATCTCGACGAATTTCCCCAACGTGTGCTCAAGCTCACCAGTAAGCAGATCAATGCAGCACTCAAAAAATATCTCATTCTAGATGATCTCTCAGAATCCGCCGCCGGCCCGATCCCTCAGGCATAGTCGTGCAGTCGCTTTTCAATCGCGACAAAATACGCTACGCTAACCACCATGAAGGTCAACGAAGTTCGCGCCAAATATTTCGAATATTTCAAAGCGCGCGGTCATGTCGAAATTCCGTCGGCATCTCTCGTGCCGCAAAACGATCCGACGACACTCTTTACCGGTAGCGGTATGCAACCGCTTCTGCCGTATTTGCTGGGCGAAGTGCATCCGAAGGGTAACCGACTCGTCGATAGTCAGAAAAGTTTTCGTGCGGAAGATATTGAGGAAGTCGGTGATAACCGTCATACGACGTTCTTCGAGATGCTCGGCAACTGGTCTCTCGGTGATTACTTCAAGCACGAACAGCTGCAATGGTTTTTCGAATTTCTTACCGACGAGGTCGGTGTCGATCCGAGTAGGCTCTACGTGACCGCGTTCATGGGCGATGAGAAGAATAACTTGCCCAAAGATACTGAGGCTGTTGATATCTGGAAAGGACTTTTCGCCGGAAAAGGTATTGAGGCACATGCAATTGAGATCGGTTCCGAGGCTGACGGATATGCGAAGGGAATGCAGGGCGGCCGTATCTTTTACTACGAAGCGAAGAAGAATTGGTGGAGTCGGGCAGGCGTACCCGAAAAGATGCCGGCCGGGGAACCAGGTGGACCGGATAGCGAGGTTTTTTACGATTTCGGATTGCCTCATGACGAAAGCTTTGGTGCGAATTGCCATCCGAATTGCGACTGCGGGCGATTCATGGAGCTCGGAAACTCGGTTTTTATGCAATATCTGAAGAATGAAGACGGCACATTCGGCTTGCTACCGAAGCAGAATGTCGATTTCGGAGGCGGAATAGAGCGCATCACGGCAGCAAGTAATAACGACCCCGATGTATTCCATATCGATGCATTCATGGATGTGATCGATCTACTGGTCCATTTTTCCGGTAAGCCCTATGACGATAGTGCCTGGAAGAAGTCCTATCGAATCGTTGCGGATCATATGCGCGCTTCAGTTTTTATGCTCGCCGACGGCGTTCGTCCGAGTAATACCGATCGCGGATATGTTTTGCGACGACTCTTGCGTCGCGCAGCGCAGCATGCACAGAAGCTTGGTGTTGAAAATGATCAGAAAGAAGAAAGTATGCTCAATCGATGTGCCGTGATTATTATCGAAAAATACAAGGAAGCGTATCCGGAGCTTGCAACGGAAGAGATGTACGAGGCAATAACCAGTGAGATATGGAAGGAAGAGAAGCAGTTCGGCCACGCATTGGTGACCGGAATGAAAGAATTCGAAAAACTCACTTCAAATGTGGGACTTACGAAGTCCCACATTTTGGGGGAAGATGCTTTTATGCTTTTTACAACGTATGGATTTCCGTTCGAAATGACTCAAGAGATCGCAGCAGAGCGTGGTCTTTCTGTCGACGCCGATGGTTTCAAGGCGCTCATGATCAAACATCAGGATCTTTCTCGTGCGGGCAGTGAACAAAAGTTCAAAGGTGGCTTGGCCGATCATTCAGAAGCGACTACTCGGCTGCATACCGCGCATCACGTGCTTCTCAAGGCACTGCAGACCGTTCTGGGCGATCATGTGAAGCAGCGCGGCAGCAATATCACGAGCGAGCGATTACGCATCGACTTTTCTCATACTGCCAAGATGACGCCGGAACAGATCGCAGCTGTTGAATGTATCGTCAATGAAGTGATCAGAAAGGAATTACCAGTGGTCCGTAGCACACTTCCGAAAGATGAGGCGGAGAAGCTCGGTGCCGAGCACGAGTTCGGTGCAAAGTATCCGGACATGGTCTCGATCTATTCAATCGGTCCTATTGGTGCAACGGAATCGGATCCGCATTATGATCAGGCATATTCACTCGAATTCTGCGGCGGTCCGCATGTATCGAATACTCGCGAGCTCGCTTTTTCAGACAGCTCCTCGACTGCGCTCGGGCCAAAATTTAAAATTTTGAAAGAAGAGGCGGTCGCAGCAGGAATTCGTCGTATCAAGGCGGTGATCCAATAACAACTTTGCGGTGCCGTTGCTCTGGTATACTTGATAGCGCATGTTCGGAAGAACGAACGTATCAAAAAAGATCGTCGCGGTCGCTCATGTCGAGAGCGCGGGTGTCGGTGTTGCGATCATTGCGATCAGCGCGAAAGGTCCCGCGATGGTGCTTGAGTATGAGCGGGTGACGTTACCCGAAGGAAATCGCGATACGAACGCGATCGCGACCGGCGTTGTAACGAGTTTGGCTGATGCATGGAAGAACGCGCTCACCCGATTCGTAACAGGTCCCCATAAAGGTACGCAGATATCCGACGCATACGCCGTTATCGATGCGCCGTGGACACATTCACAGACGACACATGCGAGCAGTATTTTCGAAAAAGAGACCCGTATTGCAGCCGTAATGATCAAAGACGCCGCCCAACAGGCTCTGACGACCGGCACGGAGATTGATATGAGCAATCTTATCGAATCTACCGTTGTTCGCGTAGAACTCAATGGGTACCCGACCGGATCTCCGATTGGCAAAATGGCGCATCAACTATCGGTCGCTGCACTCATGAGTGATTGCGATACGACGATCAAAAAAGGACTTACTGAAACGTTTGCGAACCTATTTCCGGGTGCCGCATTGACATTGCGTTCAAAGTCACGTGCACTCGTCTCCGCTATGAATATGATACCCTGCCTGGGAAAGGACTATGTAATCCTCACCGTGACGACTGAGGCGAGCAATGTGCTGGTCATACGGGATGGCCTTACCGTGCAGTCCGTGCAGATTTCAGAAGGAATACACTCGATCATAAAAAGAATTTCTGATAAAAGCGTCCCTGAAGAGGCGCTCTCGCTCCTGCGAATGATCGAACGTAACGAATGTAACGGCGAAGCGTGTGAAGCTATAACTGATTTGATGGCGCGTGCAGAAATCGATCTCGCACGCGTATATGGAGATACATTTGCGAAGATTGCGTCATTGGCACGTCTACCGGCAGATCTCATTCTGATAACTCAAAGCGATCTCGTCCCTTGGCTCGCCGCCTTTTTCACCCGTATCGATTTTACCCAATTCACTCTTACGACGCAGCCGTTTTCCGTTCATGTGCTGGGTCGTAAAGAACTTGTATCCCAGGTCAATGCCGATACTGCAGTGGTTCCCGATATTGAACTCATGATCGCCGGAGCACTTGTCAACAGTGAAGAACAATCTTGATTGTGCGTGTGATATACTAATCACTTGTATGGCGAAAGATTTTTTTCAAGATATCGTACCTCCATCGAATGACCGAACTCCGCGTCCGACTGCGCGAAAGGCTGCGGTTAAACCTCCCGTACAAGACGTGCAACCGCGCATAGCACCGGAACCGCCGTCAATACCTGCGGCCTCGTCGACTACGGAATACGTTGATGACGATATTTCATCCACTGAAACGGCTCCCGCACGCGGTATACGCAATATCAGTATGCCGCCGCGAGCTCGTTATCGTTCGATGACAGGTGAGTCCGGAGAACCGCTCACTACTGCCGTCGGTATCCCGCCAACGAGACGTCGTTCGAATTTTTCGCGCACATGGATCTGGATCATTGCCGTTGTGTGTCTCGCATTACTTGGTTTTCTTGCTCTTTTCATGTTTCGTGCGACGACAGTCACGCTCACTCCACGCTCACAAACAATTCATTTTGATCAGACATCGCAGTTTAGCGCGTACCCCGTTTCTACTTCGGCAACGGGAACACTTGCATACACCGTTGCGACGACTGATCTGCAAGATTCTGAAACGGTAACGAGCAACGGGACGACATCGACACAAATGAAAGCGTCCGGATCGATCACCGTTTACAACAATTCTTCCGCCTCCAGTGTCAAACTCATCAAGAATACGCGTTTTCAGACACCGGATGGTCTTATATTCCGTGCCCCTGCGGATATTACTATTCCCGGCAAGCAAGGTTCGACACCCGGACAAGTGACCGTCACGGTCGTTGCCGATCAGGCCGGTCCGTCGTACAACGTCGGCCCGATTTCGCATCTCACCGTGCCCGGTCTGCAGTCCAATGCCGCGATGTATGCGAGTATTTATGCGCAATCTTCCGGCTCAATGACAGGCGGACTTTCAGGCACTCAGCCGGGCGTATCGGCAAGTGTTCGACAGGCCGCTATTTCCGACATACGGGCTCGACTTGCGCAAAAAGCGGCGCAGTATATTCAATCGCAAAACACATCGACGATGTTCGCTTTCGCGGGTCTTGCCGATATTACGTATAGCGATGGAACTGATAACGCGGCTTCGAGCAGTCAGGTGACGATCAATGAAAACGCGCATATCCAAGTACCGGTCTTTGACGCTCATGCGCTTGCGACAACGGTCGCTCAGACCATGGCGGTCGATACCGGCAATACCCCGATCCAACTCGTTGACGGATCGGGTTTTAGCGCTCAACCTACAAATTCGACGGCGATCGCACTCGGCACTGACCCCATCGACTTTTCATTGGTGGGGAGCGCGCAGATTTTGTGGAGTATTGACACAACAGCATTGGCACGTGCTCTCGCAGGACGCGATCAGAGTGTTTTTCAAACGGTTATCGGCAAATTTCCCGGTATTGAGTCGGCGCGTGCCCGTATAGAGCCGTTTTGGAGCAGTAGCTTCCCGAGTGATCCTGCCAAAATTACGGTCATTGTTTCGAATGCTGCAGCTTCTTCTTCAGTGCAAATCAAATAAGCTTGACGATAGAAGGACTTTTTGTTACTCTCCAACGCGCAGATATGGCTGAACTAGAGGTTGTGGAAGGAATAGTCGATGAGACGCTTCCGAATACGCTCTTCCGTGTAAAGTTGGAGAGCGGTGTGGTTGTTCTTGCGTATCTTGCCGGGAAAATGCGTTTGCATCGGATCAAGGTCTTGGTGGGTGATCGCGTTCAACTGCAACTCGATCCCTATGGCGGCCGTGCTCGCATTGTTCGTAGAACGTAAGTTCACCGTGTCTTGTCAATCTATCTTATATTCATGAAAGTCAAAGCTTCAGTAAAAAAGATTTGCATGCATTGTCACAGCGTTAAGCGCCGTGGTCGCTTGTGGGTGATCTGCACCAATCCTCGTCATAAGCAGCGTCAAGGTTAATTTTTATATACATTTTATTTATGTTGCGCATTTCAGGAGTTACCATACCGGATACCAAACGTCTCGAGATCGGATTGACCACCATCTACGGTATCGGTCGTCCGCGGGCGTTGACGACACTTGCGGACCTCGGGATCGATCCGGGAATGCGCCCGACTGATCTTTCTGCGGCGCAGGAGTCAGCGCTGCGCGAAGCCATCGAGAAGTTCGCCGTAGAAGGAGAATTGAAACGCGATATTAGCACGAACATCCGCCGCCTTAAGGACATCAAATCATATCGCGGTAGCCGTCATGCGAAGCATTTGCCCGCACACGGTCAGGGCACGAAGACGAATTCTCGTACGGTTCGTGGTAATGTTCGTAAGACTATGACTTCAGGTCGCCGTAAGCTTGAGAAGACATAAGGAAATTTGAGCTTCTAGCTGCTAGGGACTAGGTTTTAGAAGTCTCAAAAAGCTAGCAACTAGAAACTAGAAACTAATTCAAAACCATGGGAAAAAAACGAATCATAAGAAAATCAGGCGGAACTGTCGATGCGGGACTCAAGTCGCGCTCTCTTGCACGCGTCGCCAAGAAGAATATCACTGCCGGTACGCTGCACATCCACGCGACGTTCAACAACACGAAGGTGCTGCTTGCAGACAGAAGCGGTAACACCGTCGCATGGTCATCTTCCGGAAGTCTTGGATTCTCAGGAGCCAAAAAGGGCACTCCGTTCGCCGCTGCAAAAGTCGGAGAATTGGTCGGCGACAAAGCGAACATTATTGGCATGAAGGAGGTCGAAGTTGTCATCCGCGGTGTCGGTGCCGGTCGCGAATCAGCATTGCGTGCCTTTGCCGGTAAGGGGATCGATGTCACCCGCATTGCAGATGATACGCCGATCCCGCATAATGGCCCACGACCCCCGAAGCCTCGTCGTATATAAGCAGTTATTAGTTGTTAGTTTATAGTTTTTAGATATGAACATCATGAAAGCAATCTGCCGGGAAAACAAAAACTGTTTGCTATCAACTGACAACTACTAGCTAACAACTGATTCATTATGTTACTCGTAAAATCACAATACAGGATCGCCCGTCGCCTCGGCGCCGGTGTCTTTGAGAAGACACAATCACAGAAATTCGCGCTTTCAGAAGCTAATACGAAAAAGCCGCGCGGGCGTGCGCTTTCTGATTACGGTCGCCAATTGATCGAGAAGCAAAAGGTGCGATTTACGTATGGCCTGTCCGAACGCCAGCTTTCAAATTACGCACAGGCTGCGTTCAAAGAAAAAGAGCCGTCAGTTGCATTGAACATCGCACTCGAGATGCGTGCAGATTCTGCGGTCTATCGAGCCGGCTTCGCCGCCACTCGTCGTGCCGCTCGTCAGATCGTCAGTCATGGCCATATTGTCGTGAACGGTGTACGAATTACGACGCCTTCGTACCATGTTCGCGTCGGCGATGTCATCACGGTACGAGAGGGAAGCCGTACCAGTCCGCTTTTTGCCGGTCTCGCAGAAGTTAATCCCGAAAGTGGTCGTGCGATTCCAGGCTGGATCACGGCAGATCCAAAGGTACTTCGAGCGGAGATCAAGACTGAACCGACCTACAACAGTATAGATATGGGACTCGATTACCCGACGGTGTTTGAGTTTTACAGCAGATAATGTATAATGATGCAACTTTTTATTAGTCTTTTGGGACGCTAACTTTTATTACATTTATGTCGGACTACCACATTGCATTGCCGAGCAAGCCACGCGTTGTCTCCGAGACGGAACGAAGCGGTATCTACGAGATAGATGGCTTATATCCTGGGTATGGTAACACGCTGGGTAATTCTCTGCGTCGCATCATCTTGTCATCCCTTCCGGGTGCCGCGGTTACTCATGTGAAGATTCCCGGAGTACCGCATGAATTCTCGACGATCGAAGGCGTCAAAGAAGATGTCGTCACGATTCTTCTCAATATCCGTAAGATCCGTTTCCGATTGCTTTCCGACGAACCACAGACCATTACGCTTTCGATCAAAGGACCGGCGCTCGTGACGGCGGCTGATCTGAAGCTCCCCGGCCAAGTCGAGATCCTCAACCCCGAACAGCCGATCGCAGAAGTGACCGCTAAAGTGAACTTCGAACTTGAACTGCGAGCCGAACAGGGATTGGGTTACATTCCGAAGGAGGAGCATCAGAAGGAGCGTGTTGATATCGGCACGATCGCGATCGATGCGATCTTCTCACCGATTCGCCGCGCGAATTACGAAGTAGAGAACATGCGCGTCGGTGACCGCACCAACTTCAATCGTTTGCGCATTATGATCGAGACCGATGGTACGCTTGCACCGCGCGAGGCACTCGAACGTTCCATCGAGACCATGATCCATCAGCTCAAAGCGGTAGTCGGATTCAAGGAAGAAGAAGAGTCGGAAGTATCGGCTACAGTCGCCGACTTGCGGGCACCTGTTCGTGAGGACAAAACGACTCCGATGGATGCCGAGGTCTTGAAGACTCGTATTACAGAGCTTGGTATGCCGCAGCGCGTCGAGATGGCGCTCGATAATGCGTCTATCCGTACCGTCGGTGGCCTTGTGCGCAAGCGAGAGGACGACTTGCTCGCTATCGAAGGATTGGGCCAGAAGGGGCTGCAGGATATCAAGCGTGCGCTTTCTAACCTCGGCCTGACGTTACGTTCACAATAATCATTCAGTCGTTAAAGTTATATATGTTGCATCATAAAAAAGGTCGCACACTCGGTAGGAAGAAGGGGCAGCGCACGGCACTCCTACGATCTCTCGCACGCTCGCTGGTGTTGCAAGAAGGTATCGTGACGACGGTCGCTAAGGCAAAGGAGCTTCGGCCGTTCGTTGAACGTCTGGTGACCGCCGGCAAACAAAATACCGTCGCTTCGCGCCGTCTCATTGCAAGTCGGCTGGGGAGCGCGCCGGATGCCGTCATTAAGATTCATGGCGATCTTCGTGAGCGATATGCGACACGCGCAGGAGGCTATACACGCATCATCTTGCTTGGTAAGATCGGCAAGCAAGCGACGGAGTCAGCTCGCATCGAATTTGTAAAATAATATGACAATAAAAACGACGACTGCGTACGAGATCAATGCTGCTGGCAAGTCCCTGGGGCGTGTCGCGGCGGAAGCGGCCAAGATGCTCATGGGCAAGACGTCTGCCGACTACACGCCGAATATCCGTTCTGATGTGAAGGTCACGATCAGTAATGTCTCAAAGCTTACGACCCGCGAGAAGAAGCTCGTGCAGACGAAGTTCACTCGCTACACGGGATATCCGGGCGGTCTTAAGACGCTGTCACTTCAGCAGCTCAACGAAACGAAGCCAGGAGAAGCATTGCGTCGGGCGATCGAACGTATGATGCCGCGCAATACGTTCCGGACTGAACGTATGAAGAATCTTACTATCAACGTATAATTTTAGTATGGCAACAAAAGCATTGGTATATACAGAAGCCGTCGGACGCCGTAAGACTGCGTCTGCGCGTGTTCGTATCACACCGGCGAAGAATTCGACGATGACGGTCAACGACAAGCCGGCTGAGGAATATTTCCCGTTGCCGATGATGGTGAAGACTGCCTTCGCGCCGATTACACTGCTCGGTACCCCATACGCAGTGACCGTCAAGGTCCACGGCGGCGGTCATAAGTCACAGGCAGAAGCAGTGCGCCTCGGTATTTCTCGCGCAATGATCGAGATCGTGCCGGAACAACGAAAGGATCTCAAAGTTCGCGGATATCTGAAACGCGACCCGCGTGCAAAGGAACGCAAGAAGTTCGGTCTCAAGGGCGCACGCCGTGCTCCTCAATGGTCGAAGCGATAGAACTAATATCAAGAACCGCCACGTCAGACGTGGCGGTTTGCATATGTGTAAGGCATCTGTGATATACTCCCGCTGTATGAACGATCTCGTAGATGATGAAATAAACTTCGAGCCCGAAGACGAGCTCGGTGACATCGGCGCGGCTACCGCAAAGATTAAGAAGTTGCGTGAACAGTTAAAAGAAGCGCAAGAGAAACGCGACGAATATCTCGATGGGTGGCAACGTTGTAAAGCCGATGCGATCAATGCACGCAAGGAAGCAGCACAGCAGCACGATCGTGCACATGGTCGCGGCAAAGAGTCGGTACTTGAGGATATCATTCCTGTATTGGATAGTTTTGATATGGCAGCGAACGGTGAGGCATGGCTTGCGGTAGATGAGAATTGGCGCAACGGTGTCGATCTTATAAGAAATCAATTACTCGACGTGCTTTCACGCCATGGGATCGAGCGATTCGGAAAGGTAGGCGAACAATTCGATCATCAGCTACACGAGGCAGTGCAGGAAGTGGACGACATGCCGGGTGAGAGCGGGGAAGTCGTACGTATTTTGCGCTATGGTTACAGGATGGGTGATCGTGTGATCCGTCCCACACAGGTCATCGTGAAGCAATAGCATTTTTCTCGCTGGCGACATTGGTACTCGCAACTTTGACCTCGTTCATACATAAAGTGCTCACTGCGGTGAGCATTACGGACGTGGCACAAGGGCAACAGACTCAAATAAATAAGTACATTATTGCGGAAGAGCACTTTGACCTCGTCGCGCCATCTTTCGCTACATCATCATCCATCCTCACCACAATACACGGTATGTGTCGCTCATAAGTCCGTGAATTACCCAATTGGGTTATTTACGGGCTTTCACAACGATGCTATTGTTGGACTGATATGGTCAATTCCGAGAAGATAAAACTAAAATTTCGCGGTATCAAAAAGGCTTCCGAATATCGCCGCGGAGAGCTTGCGCGCGATGTTCTGAAGGTTGCTGCTGCAGGTCTTGCAGTCGGATCAGTGATCGTGGCTCCGAATATGCCTCAAATAATTGATTACTTCGATCCGAAAGGTGTCGCAGAACGCCGGCGTATATGGCGCGCGATAAGATATTTGGAAGAGCGAAATACGATAGAGATTCGCAAGGAAGACGGACATGAGATGGTATTCCTGACGAAGAAAGGCAAAGTACAGCTCGATGAAGATTCGATATGGGATATGGAGATCAGAAAACCGTGGCACTGGGATCATAAGTGGCGATTGATCATGTTTGATCTTCCCGCACGTTTCGAGCGGGTGCGTCGGCCATTCCGCGAGAAACTAGCCGATTTCGGTCTCGTATCATATCAGAAATCCATCTTCATTTATCCGTATGAATGCCAGGAGGAGATCCTTACGCTCGCGGAATTTTACGGAGTTCGCGAATATATTTGTTACATCGTTGCGGACGAGATAAGTAACATGCGGGAGATTGCAAAACGGTTTGACTTGTCATGAAGAATTCTTATAATGCATAGAGTCCGTGAATTACCCAATTGGGATTTTTACGGACTTTCACCTTGGTTTCAGGTATCAACTGCAAGAATGTATATTGCACTGGATTACACTAGCAGATACCTCAAATCATGCAGGGTGTATACTGGGGGCCGGATACGTTCACCTGCACAGGAACGCGAGGAAGACGTTTAATTACGAACAGTATTAATAACATAGCAGCATACATATGGCAAAAATTTTAGGCATCGATTTGGGTACGACCAATTCAGCAATGGCGGTGGTCAAGGGCGGCGAACCTGAGATCATTGAGAATGCTGAGGGGGCCCGTACGACACCGTCCGTCGTCGCAACATCAAAGACCGGCGAGCGTCTCGTCGGATTGCTCGCACGCCGACAGGCAGTGACCAATCCGAAGAACACGGTCTATCAGATCAAACGCTTTATCGGTCACAATTTCGACGAGCCAGCAGTCGAAAAAGATCGTGCTTCCGTGCCATTCGAGACTCAAAAATCCGCTACCGGCGGTATCGAGGTGAAAATGGGCGATAAATGGTATCGTCCGGAAGAGATTTCGGCGATGATCCTTCAAAAATTGAAGACTGATGCGGAGACACGCCTCGGCGAAACAATCACTGAAGCGGTCATAACCGTACCGGCGTATTTTAACGATGCACAGCGCCAGGCCACGAAGGATGCGGGCAAGATCGCCGGCCTCGATGTGAAGCGCATCATCAACGAACCGACCGCAGCAGCGCTCGCGTACGGATTCAATAAGAAGAAGAACGAGAAGATCGTCGTATTCGATTTCGGCGGGGGCACCTTCGATATCTCCGTACTTGAAGTCGGTGATGACGTCATCGAAGTACGTTCGACCGACGGCGACTCACACCTCGGCGGCAAAGACATCGATCAAAAGATCATGGACTGGATCGCAGAAGAATTCAAAAAAGAATCCGGTATTGATGTTCGCAACGATCCGCTCGCTCGCCAGCGTCTCGACGAAGCCGCGGAGAAAGCGAAGATCGAGCTCTCGACCGCTGTCGAAAGCGAGATCAACATCCCATTCATTACCTCCGACACTTCGGGCCCCCGTCACCTGCTGGTGAAGTTGAGCCGTGCCAAGCTTGAAGAGCTTACCAATGAATTCATCGAGCGTGCCATGACGATTACGAAGCGCGCGATGGAAGCATCGCCGTTCAAGATCACTGATATCAACGAAGTGATCCTTGTCGGCGGTCAGACACGTATGCCTGCGATGCAGAAGGCGGTTGAGACATTCTTCAGTAAGAAACCGAATCTGAGCGTCAATCCGGACGAAGTCGTTGCCCTTGGCGCGGCTATACAGGGCGGTATTTTGCAGGGAGATGTGAAGGACGTACTTTTGCTCGATGTGATCCCGCTCTCGCTGGGTATTGAAACATACGGCGGTGTTGCCACGAAGCTTATCGAACGCAATACGACGATCCCGACATCACGTTCGCAAACATTCTCAACCGCATCCGATAATCAACCCTCGGTCGAGATCCACATCGTACAAGGTGAACGTCCGATGGCGACTGACAACAAATCGCTCGGCCGGTTCAATCTTGATGGTATTCCTCCCGCGCCGCGCGGTATGCCGCAGGTCGAAGTAAGCTTCGACATCGATGCGAACGGTATCCTTTCGGTCAAAGCAAAGGATAAGACAACCAACAAAGAGCAGTCGATCCGCATCGAAGCATCATCCGGACTTTCTGACACAGAAGTTGAAAAAATGCGCAAAGATGCGGAAGTGAACGCCGAGGCGGACAAGAAGAAACAAGAGCTCGTCGAATCGCAGAATGCTGCCGACCAGATGGTCTATGCCGCAGAAAAGGCACTCAAAGAACACGGAGACAAAGTATCAGATGATATCAAAAAAGGTGTTCAGGAGAAGATTGATGCTCTGAAGGCGGCGCGCGCCGGTGTGGACGCACTGACGATCAAGTCCGCCGCGGATGTGCTATCCACTGAAATGAGTAAGATCGGCCCCGCCGTCGCCCAAGCTAAGACAGACGAGGAAGCGGCAGCGAAGAATCAGCAACCGCCACAAGATCAGACACCTCCTACAGACACAACGGGTGAGCAGAAGTAAGATTGCTGTGCAAAGGCGTATCAGTGTCCGCAAAACGAAACACGTTGTGCGTTTAGCAGTGCCAGAATATAATGAATAGCATGAAGGACTACTATACGATTCTCGGCGTACCACGATCGGCGACCGAAGATGATATCAAAAAGGCATTTCGCAAGCTCGCCCAAAAATATCATCCCGACAAAAAAGGCGGCGACGAAGCCAAGTTCAAGGAGATGAGCGAAGCGTATTCGATCCTTTCCGACAAAAAGCGCCGTGCGGAGTACGATACCTACGGCAAAACGTTCGCCGGCGGCAATGGCGGCAGCGCTTCGGGCGCAGGATTCGGCGGATTCGACTTCTCGAATTTTCAGCAGGGATTTCAAGGATTCAACGGTCAGAACGTGGAGTTCGATCTCGGCGATATTTTCGGCGATATCTTTGGAGGTGCAGGTGGGCAATCGCGAGAACAGGCGAGAGGGCGTGATATTTCGATCGATATCGAGCTCACATTTCGCGAGAGTATTTTTGGTGCCGATCGACGCGTGCTTATTTCAAAGATGGCCGTCTGTGATGTATGCTCCGGCACCGGTGCCAAAAGAGGCACGAAGCTCGTGTCGTGCAAGACATGCAACGGCAAAGGTGAGATCCGCGAGACACGTAATACGTTCTTCGGTAATTTCACTTCTGCCCGATTATGTCCGACCTGTAGTGGGCGTGGAGAGGTGCCTGAAACACCGTGCGAAGTATGTCACGGTGCCGGCGTCGCCAAACGGCAAGAAGAGATTCATATTTCCGTTCCGTCGGGCGTTCTCGATGGAGAAATGATCCGTATGCCCGGTCGCGGCGAAGCGGTAAAAGCCGGTGGATCGGGTGATCTCTATGTCAAATTACACATAAAGAAAGATGCGTCGTTCTCGCGCGATGGCAACAATCTCCTGACCGCGCTCTCGATCAAGCTTACCGATGCACTGCTCGGCGGTGAATATCACATCCGGACACTCGATGGGGAAGAGGTCGTCACTGTGCCTGCAGGTATCGTGCACGGCGAGACCATTCGTATCCGCGGCAAAGGAGTTCCCGGAGCTCGCGGCGGCCGAGGTGATCTTCTGGTGCGGATCGATATCGAATTCCCGAAAAAACTGACTCACACGGCACGTGATCTTATTGATAAGCTTCGCGCTGAAGGACTCTAAAATTTGATGTATGCACCTTCCTGCTCTTTTCCCCTCGTGGCTCTTGAACATTCCGCTCGGTTGGATCGTCGTCGTCATAATCGTATTGCTGCTCTCATTCGATGCAATGCGCTCCGGTCCCGGACGCGCCGTCGTTCTCGCCATTGCCTCCCCGATATCTATTTTTCTTTTTGAAATTCTTCCTCAAACATTTCTGGTGGGTAAGATGTTTACGGCCCTTTCGGCATCGTTTGTCATCGCCGGAATTGCACTTGCGATATATATTGTCATCTATCTTCTCCTGCACCGAATGACCGCTACATTTAGCGGTTTATCAACAGGATTGCTCAATTCTCTACTCGCCGGTATTAGTGGAACGATCGCATTCATCATACTGTGGCTTCAGATCCCTGCACTCGTGTCGCTCTGGAATCCGGGCAGTCAGATAGATGCGCTATTCGGCTTGCCGTATGCACTCCTCTGGTTTTTAGGCTCGTTTCTCGTACTTGCTTTTGTGCGGAGCTGAAAAACCTATACACTTCTGTTGTTTTGTGATATAAAGCATAGAGGGAAGCCCGTCGGCTTCAGATAAGAAAAGGGAGATAAACATGCACATTTACATTCCGCTGTGGATCGTCTGCTTGTATATGGCCATTGTAACGGTCGGGGCCTTATCGTGCTGGTTAACAGTTGATTACGGGTGGGGAAGCGAGAAAAAACGCGGTTTTTTCTACCATCTGTCAAGATTTCTAATCTATTTCGTAATATGTGCAATCTTCTGGCCGCTCTCCCTCCTCGAGGAGGGGCTCGACAAGCTGCCTGCGAGAGGAATTTTGCGCTGATCGCTGATGTTGTGAGCGGCGTGGCTTGGAAGCCACGCCGATTTCTGTTATACCCACATGGGACTTGCATAATATGAATTATTGTTTTAAAGTAATAAAAGTAGGCGTCTTGAAGCGTCTGGATAGGATTGGTGAAGGAGATGGGCGATGACACTTCGTAACCAGATGGCGATAATAACGGTGTTGCTGCTGCTCATTGTGGTAGCGGCAGTTTGTGTCACACCGGATTCGACCTCATCAGGCGCGGAAATCCTCCGTATGATCGGGCTTGATCCAGGCAAATTTAGGTGACACGCGACATCTTTGGTCAAGATGATCAAAAATTTCGTGCTACCCTATCAGTAGGATCTTTTCCATCCTCATAGAGAGTAGAGTCCAAAAGGAGAAGGCCATGAAGACAACGACTCAAGTCGCTCGGGATGTTGCCTTTACGGCCAACACCCTCGGACGAGTAGCCTGCGATGCGCTCACTCTGCGAACTGGCTACCAGTTTTCGCGTAAACCTGGCAGATTTGCTTTTCTTGTTCATCCGAGAACTGCAAAACTTAGTCAAACAGGCGTGTATGGCGACAGTGATGTTTTCAAGGCAATTCCCGCCTTCAAATATCTCCGTCACATATTGCCAAAGCAATACGCAGAGCGTACTACGTTGCGGTTCTTAAGGAGACTACCACCGTCAACGATCGGGTATATATCTGCTCGGGGCGACGGGTATGACGTTTCTGGTCGTCTGCTCACCACCCCCCGGCCGTTGGACATTCTGTTCAAGAATCCTGAAGAGACGCGCCCGCATCTCGAAGAGCTTTTCAGACTTGCAGCGTTGCAAGGAAATGATCGGGTGGGGCTTGGCGGACTTCTGCCTTCGCTCACCCGGGGTGGCAGACTGTTCGCCGGGATGGAACTAGCGTCGCGACCCGCAGTTTCAACCGGACACGCGTACACGGCATATGTGATCTCCGAGTATCTGTTGCATCTTGTTTCTCACCGAAATAGAGATGGGGCAGCGCCGGAAGTGGCAGTTGTCGGCGCGGGCGGTTCAACTGGCAAGGCGATAGTGCGAACGTTTACTCGCGCATGGCCCAGCCGCGACATGTCTCCGATTAACCTGCTTCTCGTCGATACCAGGGAAGATCGGCTGACTGAGATTGCTCAAGAAATCTCTGCCTGTCCAGCATTCAATCGTGTCAGGACGAGTGACAATCTCGCATCGATACGGAATTGCGAGTATGTGATCGTCGTAACTAATGCTCAAAATGCGATCATTAAGCCCGAGCACGTACGTCCGGGAATGGTGATCATTGATGACTCGCAACCTCGCAATACAGGTCCCGAGCTCGAAAAAGCCGGCTGCTTCGTGCTCGACGTGCTTGCTCGAATCAATGGTCTTGATTGTCGTTTCAACTTCGGCTTCAAAACTCTTGATCGAACGGTAACATTCACGTGCTTGGCAGAGACAGTTCTCGCCGCTATTGCGGGATGTTCCGATGACCTCGCAGTCGGGGAAGTGACTTATGACGTGATCGAGCGGATGCTCGAGATCGTCGAAGTCGGGAAACATCTCGGAGCGATCGGCGCGATGCCATTTTTCACCTTCGGGAGAGAGATGTCACCGAGCTTGAAAGAAAGACTGCATCAACCGGCAAAAGGTCGTGCGCTTGCCGCTGCAGAATAGTGCATATACACTGAGAGCCCCAAGACACCTTGGTGGCTCTCTTTCTTTTGTTACAATATAGAGCGTGTATACAAGTACGACATGTCTTTAAACTTCGACACAATCAATATCCTTGTCACCGTTGCGGGCGTGGCAAACCTCGCGTATGGCTTTCTCGTATGGGAGCGTGGAAAACACGAAAAAATGAATGAGGCGTTTTTCTTTTTTGCTTGTACCGTTACCCTTTGGGCAATCGGAATGTTCTTGTTTCGTGGTACTCTTACAGAAAGTTCAGCAGTCTTTGCTGCGCGTTTCTTGTACATAGTTGCAGCGCTTATTCCACTTGCTTTCGTTCATTTCGCATTCGTATTTGAAGCACCGTCATATAAATACACATCATCAAGGGCAACATTAATCGCAATACCAGGTGCAATAGCTGTTGGCCTCGCAGCGATACCGAACATGCTTATCACCAGTGTTATTTTTGTACCGGGACATGAGCCGATCATCTTATTCAATCTTTTTTTCCACCTGCTGTATTTTTGCTATATTACCACGTATGCACTCGCCGTTTTAATACTGCTGTTGAAGCGATTTTCGCAGAGTTCAGGAGTTGTTCGCAACCGGATCGTGTACATTTTAATTGGTACATCTTTGCCGTGGACTGTCGGTATAACAACGAACATTATTCTTCCCCTGTTCGGCATCTTTGCCTATAACTGGCTTGGACAAGTATCAACCTTCTTTTCTACGACGGTCATTTCCTACGGAATTTTTCGGTCGCGGCTCTTCAATGTTCGAGTCGTCACGACCGAGTTGCTCGTGCTTATTGTGACATTCATTTCATTCATACAGATACTTTTGAGCGCGAATGTCAAACAAACATTTTTGGAAGCGTGTGTCTTCATATTACTGCTCATTGCCGGTTACCTCCTCATTCGGAGTGTTTACCATGAAGCCGAACAACGTGAACTAATCGAACGTCAGGAAAAAAATCTTGAGGCAGTCAATCTTCAACAAGAAAGCCTCCTTCATTTCATGAGCCATGAGATCAAGGGGTATCTGACAAAAAGCGAGGCGGGGTTTGCCGCCATCGTACAAGGTGATTTTGACCCCGTCACACCGGAACTTGCGCGCATGGCGAATGATGCGCTTGTCGACATACGCAGGGGCGTTCGCACTGTCATAGATATTTTGGACGCGTCGAATCTCAAGCGTGGAACCGTTTCCTTCAAGAAGAATGTGTTCGATCTCAAAGATGTGGTACAAGGCGTAGTCGATCACCTGAAACCCGCCGCAGACGAAAAACATCTGACCATCAACATGTCTCTCGCGTGGGAAGTGCCGTGCAAGGTTATCGGTGATGAAGAGAAGATTCGCAATCATGTCATTCGTAATCTTGTCGACAACGCGATCAAATACACACCCGCGGGCACTATTTCCGTGGAAGTCATCCGAGTCGACAAAATAGTGCGATTTAGCATACAAGATAGCGGCGTTGGCATCACCGATGAAGACAAAAAGAAGCTTTTCACCGAGGGTGGTCATGGCAAAGATTCGGTCAAGGTCAACGTGCATTCGACCGGCTATGGTCTCTACATCGCGAAGACTATTGTCGAAGCCCAAGGCGGCAAGATTTGGGCCGAGTCCGAAGGGGCAGGGAAGGGGTCGAGATTCGTGGTCGAATTGCCTGCTGTTACATAAAAGTCTCTTTCTAAAGCAAATAGACAGTTTTTATAAACGAGCATATTACGCTCATAATAGCTTTGTATGTCGCGATTAGTCGTCTTTTGCGGGGGGATGGGAAGTGGAAAATCCACCTGCGCTGAGATCTTGGGAAACCATTTATCGGGAAAAAAAATTCGAGTGAAATACCTTAATGCATATAAAGATCTTTACGAACCATTCGCGAGAAAGCAAGGTTTGGAGATACCTACGGACGTAACTCGCGAGAAGAGTAGTGACCTCGTACAGCAACTCTATAAACGCTTTGGCAAGGAAATTGGAAGTGAACTTGTTATCGATCTCATGCGCAACAGTCACGACGAGGACATCTATATACTTGACAGTAAAAGGAATCCTGCCGGTATCACATTTCTTAAAAAAGAGCTCCACGAGCAATGTGTGGTCATTGGTGTTTATGCAAATGAGCAAATTCGCGCGAATCGCCTCATGCGTAGGCAACGCCCAGATGATGAGTTTCGGAACAGAGACGTAATCACTAATGCCATGCTCAAAGAGGAAACGCTGTATGCTCTCAGTGAATCGCTTAAGCTTGCGGATCACACCATTGCGAACATATATGATTCGATTCAAGAACTTGAAGAGGCGATGGCGCCGATCATTGTCCTCCTTTGTGATCAGGAGTATGATCTTGTCAGATATGTGAGGGCACTTTGGGCGAAATTGATGGCTGTATATTTTCCCACAGAGTCAGTAGATTCAAAAAACAATATGAATACGCTTTTAAAGCTCGCAGTGCAAAAAGTAGAGCTTGCGAGATTCTATGATAAATATTGCATCAACATACTATCAAACGTAGATATTTCCACTCTGGAGCAGTCCAACAACGAGTTTGAGGTTAAGTTTCGGTGCACAAACAAGAACAAGGATATTCTATGCTCCTATCTTGAACGTATAGGCATATCAAAACTCCCCGATCACGTGCTTGAAGACGATATTGTTATTGACACGGAAGATGGAAAATTGAAGCGGCTGGGTGTTTTGGTAAGATTTCGCAATTCGAATCAAGAACCGTGTCCACTGCTCACTTTAAAGTTTAAACAATCGGGAGACAGGACGACCAAGCACGACATCGAATTACAAAAGAATTTGACGAGAGCAAACATGTTTTTCTCCGAACTGGTGAACGACTTCTTCCAGGCGCTCAACTTAGAAAAAATTGATTTAGAATCCGTTTCGACCCTTCAAAATGGCGATGCCATTCAAAATTTTTTCAGCAATACGGTTTATAATCGCGTGAGAATGCGTATCCAGAAACGAAGGAGCTCAATATCGCTATCGAACCACATTCAGGTATGCATTGATGAGCTACCTCATGATATCGGCACGTTTATTGAACTGGAGTCGGATTCCAAACTACAGCTCGAAAAGTTTATTGATAAAGTTGGTCTTGGTTATGATGTTGCGATAACCGACGACTATGGCAAGCTGGTAATCTCCTTTAATGAACAGCACGGACGGACACCTTCTCGCGTAGCGATCTTTTAACCGAACATGAAGACAACCGTCACATCTCCCGCGCGGTTACATCTTGGTCTGATAGATTGCGGTAACGCCACCCACCGTCTTTTTGGAGGTTTGGGCATATCGGTTGCGGGTCTACACGTACGGCTTGTCGCACAATCGTCAGATAAATGGAACTTTACCTTGCGGGCGGACGCGAAGATGAACGGCTTGAACATGAAGTACGATTACTCTTCGAAAGACTACAAAAAATTGGCGCAGCCCCGTGTGATGTTGTCGTAGTGGACATGCCTCAACAACATTGCGGTCTCGGTTCCAAGACGAGCGTGTTGCTAAGTACAGCTGTCGCGATCGCTGACTTTTCAAATCTTCAACTTGAACCCGCACAGCTTATCGCACTCTCGGGCCGCGGAGGTACCTCGGGCATTGGAATTAATACTTTTTTTCTTGGCGGAGTGATTGCCGATTCCGGCCATAGCGAACCAAAGCACTCTCGGAACTTTGCACCATCTTCGCGACGGATGGGACCAGCATCCTTACCAAAGGTTGTTGCACGAGTCGAAGTACCGGACAATATGCGCGTTCTCCTTTTTATCGATACTTTCTCGTCGAAAATACGTATTCAAGGCAACGAGGAAATGCGAATATTCGCAGAAACTATGCCTCTCAAAGAAATAGAGAACCTTCGATCACTCGCCGCCGTGTATCACGGCGTGATACCAGCGTTGCAGGAGGGTGATATGAATATGCTGTTCCAGTCCATCCGTGATCTCAACAGTTGTGGAATGAAGCAGATTGAAGTAAATCTACAGTCGAATATTACTCAAACTTTTATCCGCGATGTCTGGAGCAATTCGATACCGTGCGGTGTTTCAAGCTTTGGTCCAATTGTCTTCTGTATAGTTAACGCGAATTCTGACGCTATTACAGTGGCAATGAGGCTGGCACATGTCCATAACCTCACTTGTATGGGCCTCTTTGCATTCGACAATACTGGTGCAATCAGCGAGCGCTCATGATATGGAACGGCTTTCTTTTTTGATTGACGATAGTGATCTTAGGCGCGCGCTCGAAACACTTGATATTGTCCTTGATTTAAAAAATATTCATAGAACACAACGAGGTTCAGTGATTATTGGAATGCGCGGTTCAGAGAAAGTCGCTGTCAAAATCGCTTCAAAAGATATATGCGATACGGAATTCGGAATCGTTCCAGCACGTAGTGTGGGACTTCAGAACGAAATTTGTGCACTCCTCAATCTCAAGGACAGCGGTCCGTTTCCCGAAATGATTGCCTGTATGGTCTCGCCCAAATTCAATATCTGCGTTATGAGATACATAAACGGAATGAGTGGCTTTGGAATTCCCGCCAATCAACGCCTCTCCGCCGTGCAGGGTCTATTCGTAGCTGTACGACGCCTTCATGAGCTTGGCTACACGCACGGAGATATCCAACCCAACAACATCATCTTTACTGATGGTCAGAGACCTGCTGTTACTCTGATCGATTTCGAGCTAATTTCACGCATTGATTCATCAGCCCCGCAATATCCCGGAAAGAGAGAGTATCTGTCTCCTGAAAGTGCGAACGAGGTATTAGGCATAGGATACGTCTCGCGGCACCTGTCACAAGATCTTTATGCGCTTGCTTTATCGTCGCTGACAATTCTTGCAGATAAAGAGCAAGTGACATACCACGGGCACGATCTTTCCGATGAGCAGAAACTTGGACAAATAGCCGCGCGAAACGTTCGAATTAACACTCCTTCGGGATATTCAGAACCAGTCTTTGCTCAAGCGCTGGAGAGGCTGATTCTCGATCCAAAATGGTTTGCGCTACGTACTGTAGATGATCTTGCTAAAGTAACTGATCTCCACTTCGAGAACTTCAATGTGCGCTGAATTCTCAATATTCTAAAAAGAGTACACATTCCCAGATTAAATGGTATAGTATTAAGGGGTATGCTCCTAGTACCCTTTGGGAGAAACGACTCATGACTGTTTATGACCCTGTTGCAGCGCGGAAAGCCACCGAGAGACGCTTTCCTGTCACCTTTATCCGTGCTGCCGATGGCTGCCCAGTCGGGGCAGCAAAAGCGGACGATCTTGAAGCCGCGCTTGCAATCTTGTTCGAAAACGGCAACACTCGCGTTGACATCTCGTTTCCTGAGAAGTGACGCTACGTCCGTGGCCGCCGTCTGATCGGCGGCCATATTTCATGTAATTTATTACACGGCTTAAAAAATTACTAGTTTCTGGTATTATAGGCTTATGCAAAAACTATTCAGCGGAATAAAGCCAACGGGCACCTTGCACCTGGGGAATTACTTCGGCGCGATGCGGCAATTCGTCGAATTGGCGCCACGCTACGACTGTATGTTCATGGTCGCCGATTATCATTCAATCAATTCCCAGCGAGACCCAGGCGAGCTTCGCAGCGGTATTATCGACATTGCCGCGGCATTCGTCGCGATCGGGATCAATCCGGCACAATCGATCATTTTCAAGCAATCTGACGTGCCGGAGCACACTGAACTCACCTGGGTCTTCAACAACCTCGTCTCGGTATCATTTCTCATGCAGGCGCATGCGTACAAGGACGCAGTCGCCAACGGCAAAGAGGCCAACATGGGTCTGTTCGATTACCCGATGCTGATGGCATCCGATATCTTGCTCTACAACACCGACATCGTTCCGGTCGGCAAAGATCAGCAGCAGCACGTCGAGTACGCGCGCGAGGCTGCGGCAAAGTTCAACAACGCATACGGCGAGACGTTCAAAGAGCCCAAGGAACACATCCTGGAAGCGGTCGCAGTCGTTCCCGGCACCGACGGCCGCAAGATGAGCAAGAGCTATGGCAATACGATTCCGCTCTTCGGCACCAAGGACGAAATCGTGAAGGCAGTCATGTCCATCGTCACAGATTCCAATGCCGAAAGTCCGGAGAATGTTTATGCGATCCACTCGCTCTTCCGCGACAAGAATGAACTCGCCATCATATATACGGAAAACAAGGGCAAGTATAAGGCGCTCAAAGAAGCGTTGATTGAGGATATCGAGGCATTTGTCGCACCGATGCGCGAGGTGCGCGACGCGATCACCGATGGAGATGTGAAGAACATCCTGAAAGATGGCGGTGAGCGCGCCCGCGCCATCGCGTCGAAAAAGATGGAAGACGTACGGCAAAAAATCGGCATTACCATATAAGGGTTTACGAAACCCATAATTTCTTATGGAACGAACATACATCAAAGATTTGAGTCAAAAAGTGGGAGAGTCGGCCTTGATCAAAGGTTGGGTATCGGTGCGACGCGACCAAGGCAAGATGATCTTTTTCGATTTTCGTGACATGACCGGCACGGTGCAGGGTGTCGTCTTACCGAATAGTCCGGCAATGGAGACGGCAAAAGAATCACGGACCGAGTACGTCGTTGCAGTCGTTGGCACCGTCAACAAGCGCCCGGAAAAGAACATCCAATCTGATAAATTGAATGGAGATATCGAATTGCAGATCGAGAAGATAGAGATATTGAGTGCCGCTCAAGCACTACCGTTTGAACTTGATGCGGATCTTAATATCGATACATTGTTTGATTATCGTCCACTAACTTTGCGTCGCGAACGCGATCGAGCTGTATTTCGTGTTCAAGCAGAGATCGTACGCGCATATCGAGAATTCCTAAACAGCGAAGGATTCACGGAATTTCAAGCCCCCAAACTCGTCGGCGATGATGCCGAAGGCGGCGGCAATGTATTTAAGGTCGAATATCTCAAAGAAAAGAACGCCTATCTAGCTACGAGCCCGCAGCTTTATAAGCAGATCTTAGTGGGTGTTTTTGAGCGCGTATTTGCGGTTGGTAACGTCTTCCGTGCAGAAAAACACGCAACGACGCGCCACTTGAATGAATACACCTCGATGGATATCGAGATGGGATTCATCAAGGATCACACCGATATTATGCGGATGGAAAATCGTCTCATGAAGCACATCGTCGAACATCTGAAACGCACATCTGCGGCTGATTTTGCATTTATGAACGCCGAACTGCCGGTCGTTCCTGATGAAATTCCGCATATGAAGTTACGAGAGGCGCAGGTGTTGATTTCCCAAGCGACTGGTGTTGATTGCACCAATGAGCCTGACCTCGAGCCCGAACACGAACGCTGGCTTTGCAATTACTCTAAAGAAAAATTTGGGAGTGATTTTATTTTTATTTCGCATTATCCTGTATCGAAACGTCCGTTTTACACGATGGAAGATTTTGAGGATCCGGGTTTTACTAAGAGCTTCGACCTCTTGTTCCGCGGCGTTGAGATAACGACCGGTGGTCAGCGCGTGAATGAGTACCAGATGATGACCGACAAAATGCGCTCAAAAGGTCTTGATCCCGACAATTTTTCGTTCTATCTTCAAGCGTTCAAATATGGTTTACCTCCGCACGGCGGGTGGGGCATGGGACTCGAGCGATTGACACAGAAAATGCTTGGACTTGATAGTGCAAAGGAAGCGGCTGTATTTCCGCGTGATATCAATCGCATCGATACGCGGCTCACCGAATAATACATGGACACGCGATTCAATCTTGCGACCCAAACCTTTGAAGGTCCGCTTGAGACACTGCTCAATCTCATCGAGCTTCGTAAGATGTCGATCTCAGAAATATCACTTTCGGAAGTTTGTGATGCATATCTCGCGTATGTCGAACAGTTACCGGAACTTCCGCTCGGCGAGACCGCGCAGTTCATTCTTGTCGCTTCGACCTTGCTCTTGATCAAATCCCGCACATTGTTGCCGACACTTGAGTTGAGCACCGAAGAACGCGAATCGGTCGAGGAACTCGAACGACGTCTCGCGCGTTATGCGGTGATTCGCAAAGCGGCGAAAGTCATGCGCAGCGAGTGGGGGAAAGCACCGCTCATTTTGGCAAAACGTGCGCCGCTGCGCGAGGCGGTCTTTTCTCCCGCGGAGACGAGCACCATACGCATCCGAGACGCGGCGATCAATCTCATCAAAAGTATTCCCAAGCCGGAACAATTGGCTCAAGCCGCCGTCGCACCTGTATTGGCCCTTGAGGACGTTATTAAAAGTTTGCATGCACGCCTTACGACGGCGATTCGTACCCGCTGGAGCGATCTCACCAAAAATACGTCCGACAAACACGTGCTTATTGTCCATTTTCTTGCGGTGTTGGAACTCGTTCGCAATGGCAGTGCGAGCGTCTCGCAAGATAAACTCTTTAGCGACATCACCATAGAGATCGAAAACCTAACCGGCGCGCCGCGGTACGGCATTTGAGTATGCATATGGTTCCCATGCACAGTCATGTGTGTTTGCGAATTTCAAAACGTGACCTATAATTTCCACATGGCAAAGAAGACGACACTCAACGAACTCGGCTCGATGCTGGAGCATGTGGTCAAACACATGGCGACAAAGGACGATATTGCGAATATGGCGACCAAGGATGATATCGCTGCTATTCGCAACGAGATGGCGACCGGCTTCCTAACGCTTCAGACCCAAGTCAATTCGATCGAAACCGATATCCACGGCATGAAGCATGCAAAACTGGAGTTTCGCGTACTTGATCTGGAAGAAAAAGTCTTCGGCAAAGTCCGCGCTTGACTTGTTCGGTCGTTATGGCCGTGCATGGTGCCCATGATGGGCACCATGCACGGCCATTGGGTATTTTCGAGCGCAAGGGTTAGAATTAAAACAAACATTTTATGGAGTCTGCAGATTCTAAAGAACTTGCGAACAAAATAGAAGCCTTTATCTTTGTCGAAGGTGGCTCACTTTCGATCAAACGACTCATTCAACTCACGAACACTGACGATGTGCAGGTGCGCGCCGCACTTACCGAGCTTGCGCGCAGGCGCGATGGTAGCGGACTTATGCTCGTGCAAACGGATACCGATGCGACACTTGCAGCAGCTCCAAAAGAAAGCGAGATCTTGCGATCAAATTACGAAAAAGAATTGGGGCGAGAGGTCGGTGATGCGGGCCTTGAAGTACTCGCGATCATCCTCTACCGCGGTCCATCGACCCGCGCGCAGATCGATTATATTCGCGGTGTCAATACAAGTTCGACGATTCGCACGCTGCTCGCACGCGGACTCATCACCCGCGCGGGTAATCCCTTGGATGGCCGTGAATACGTCTATCGTCCGACCGTTGAATTGCTCGCGCATATCGGCGCAGCTCATGTGCAGGATCTCCCGGAATATGATACGATTTCAAGTGAATTAAAAGCATTCGAGGAGATTGAGCAGGAAAGCGGACCTTTTAACCAAAATCATGAGCGAAATGCAACCGACACAACCGGAGGAGGAACTTTTGTTGACACCAGCACCACAAGAGATCCTTCTGCCACAGCAGACTGATATCGCACAGTCACTTCCGGAACAGGAAGTAGTTGTGCCATCACGTAATGCGTTACTTGTCATCGCCGGTATGGTGATCGTCTTCGCATTGGGCGGTTTTACGACATTTGCATATTTCAGCCACGCACCGCATATGGCGAGTTCCGTCACCAAACAAACCGCAGCGGTCGCTGCGACACTGCCGGATGCATTTGCATCGGTCAAACTACAGGCGCAAAGCAGCTATGTATACGATATAGCGACGCACCAGGTACTCTTTACGCTCAATCCTGACGCCGAACGGCCGCTTGCATCGCTCACGAAGATCATGATGGCACTGGCCGTATCGCAGGTGTTGCCGCTTGATTCCAACATAACCATTCCGTACGATACGGCAGCTCCCGATAGTGCTGAGGTGCTTACAAAAGGTTCTGTGTGGCCGGTACGCGATGTCCTCAACTTCACGCTCATAGCTTCTTCCAACCAAGGGGCAGATATTCTGGCGGGAGCCGCTAATGACGCGATACATGCCACCTATCCGCAATCGCCGGTTGTCGGCGCGACCGTGTGGCGCATGAACAACATCGCCCGTGATCTCGGGCTTTCCAGTATGACCTTTTCCAACGATAACGGGCTTGATCTCTCATCGACGCAGTCCGGCGCCTACGGCTCTGCGCGTGATGTCGGTACGCTCGTTGCCTATGCAGCCTCAACTTCGCTACCTGTCTTTTCTGCGACGACCAAGAGTAACATGACATTCAAGAATGATGACGGCCAAACGGCGACTGCGTACAATACCGATACCGCCCTCGGTGCGATTCCCGGCATCATCATGGGAAAGACAGGCTATACCGACCTCGCCGGAGGAAATCTTGCAGTGGTATTCGACGTCGGCGTCGGGCATCCGATCGTTGCGATCGTAATGGGGTCGACCGAAGAAGGCCGTTTCAGCGATATGAAGCAGTTGGTCGATGCGACCATTGCGGCGGTGAATCAGGGTCAGTGATCTATCGTTGCCCATAGAAAAAAGAGGGTATAATCAACCGATATGGACCAGTCGATCGTGAAAGTACTCGTTCCTGCGACCATTGCGTTCGTCATCGGTATACTGTCGACCCCCGTGGTCACGCACTACCTCTACAAATATCGCGTGTGGAAAAAAGTTGGGGGGAAGACTGCGCTCGACGGCTCGACCGCACATGAATTCAATCGTCTGCATGGCGATTACGAGACAAAAACCCCGCGTATGGGTGGAATCGTCGTATGGGGAAGTGTCTTCATCACGACGATCGGTCTTGCATTTCTCGCGAGCATTTTTCCTTTCAACTCGGTCGTCCGATTTAATTTTTTGACACGCAGTGAGACGTGGATACCGTTCTTTACCCTTATCATGGGTGCAGTAGTCGGTTTTTTTAACGATCTCTTGGATATCAGTCCTGAAGGAACAGGCCTTACACTGCGGATCCGTCTTTTTATCGTCGTCATCCTTTCGGGTTTTATCGGCTGGTGGTTCTATGCGAAGCTTGCGGTGACCGCTATTAACATTCCATTCGCACAACCGCTTTCTATCGGTTGGCTCATTATTCCGCTTTTTATTTTTGTATCGCTTTGTCTGTACGCTTCGGGAGTGATCGACGGCATTGACGGTCTTTCCGGCGGCGTGTTCGCATCGATCTTCGCTTCGTATACGATCATCGCATTCGCGGAACAGCAATATGAGCTTTCTGCGCTGTGCGCAACACTCGTCGGAGGTCTGCTTGCGTTCTTATGGTTCAATATTCCGCCTGCTCGATTCTATATGAGCGAGACCGGCACCATGGGTATCACGCTCACCATCGCTGCGGTTGCCTTTCTTACGGATAGTCTGGGGCATGGCATTGGCATCGCGGTCTTGCCTATTATCGGTGGACTCCTCGTAGCTACCGTCGTTTCAAACATCCTACAAATCGTCTGGAAAAAGATCTTCCGCAAAAAACTTTTTCGCATTGCACCCTTGCATCATCATTTCGAAGCGATCGGATGGCCCAGTCCTAAAGTCGTCATGCGGTATTGGATCCTTTCGGTCATGTTCGCATTCGCCGGAGTCATACTCGCACTCTCATTCCTCCTCTGATATGAAATCGCGCCGCGGTCACATCGATACAACACTGGCGTTCCTCATCGCCCTGCTGCTCGTTGGCGGATGCATGATCTTCGCGTCGGCGGCATTCGGCTTGCTCGCACGCGGTGCTGCCGGTATCACATCTGCGGTATTCAGTCATTTGGTCCTGGGCGTCGGTGCGGGCGTCGTTGCGCTTATCATAACGACAACCGTAGATTATCGAGTATGGCAGCGGTATGCGCCGTACATATTTGGCGTCGCATTGCTGCTCACCGCTTGTGTATTTATTCCTCATCTGGGGGCGACATTCGGCGGCGGACGACGCTGGATCGTGTTCGCGCACGTCTCGTTCCAGCCGTCAGAAGCGCTCAAGATCGGTACGATCATCATGGCAGCGGCATATTTCGCAGCTATGAAAAATAAAATCACGACGATCAAATTCGGACTCGGCGGATTATGTGCGATTCTTGCGTTACCTGCACTGATCTTAGTCGCACAACCGGATATCGGTACGCTCGGTGTGGTATGTTCGTCGGCGCTTGCGGTCTTTTGGGCAGCCGGTGCACGTTGGTGGCATATTCTACTTTTGATCGCTGCGGGGGTGGCCGCCATTGGCTTGCTCTCGTTTGTTCAGCCGTACATCCGCGCGCGCGTCGAGACGTTTCTCGATCCGTCACAGGGGCAACAATCAAGCGGCTATCAGATCAAGCAATCGCTCATTGCGATCGGATCAGGTGAGATAATCGGACGCGGTTTCGGACAAGGGATACAAAAATTTACCTACCTTCCTGAGCCGATGGGAGATTCCATTTTCGCTGTTGCGGGCGAGGAACTCGGCTTCATCGGGACGGCGTTCATCGTGCTTCTATTTCTCGCGTTCGTACTTCGCTCATATACGATCGCGACGACTGCACCGGATCTCTTCGCTTCCCTGCTTTCGGTCGGCATCGGGACATACCTCGTGAGTGAGGCGTTCATCAATATCGCTGCAATGCTCGGTGTCGCGCCGCTCACCGGCATTCCGCTGACGTTCATTAGCCAAGGCGGAAGCGCCATGCTTGTTTCTCTTGCCAGTGCAGGAATACTTCTTAATATATCCCGACATCGTATCGTCAAACATACTTCGGTGTAACGTATCTTTGATATCGATGCGTAAAGCGATACAATATACGTATGAAGATAGTGCTTACCGGTGGGGGCTCAGGAGGTCATTTTTACCCGCTTATTTCGGTCGCGGAGGCGATTGAAGATATTTGCGCGGAACGTGTTCTGATTGAACCGGAACTCATATATATGGGACCTGTTCCATTCGACGCCGAGGCTCTGTTTGAGCACGATATCGCGTACAAACCAAGCTCTGCAGGTCGCATACGTTCATACAACACATTTCTCAATATCTTTAGCATCTTCAGCATTATTCGCGGCGTGATACAGACTTTGATCCAACTCTTCGACCTGTATCCGGATGTCATTTTTTCAACGGGCGGTTTTGCCGCGTTCCCGACGTTGTTGGCGGCGCGACTGCTCCGCATTCCGGTCATCATATATGACGCAGACGCGTCGCCAGGCCGTGTATCGCTCTGGTCATCAAAGTTCGCCCGATGGGTCGCTGTCGCACACGCCGATGCGGCGAGTAAGTTTTCGAAAAATGTACAATCACGAGTCGCGCGCGTCGGACATCCGATACGCAAAGAGATTGCCGGTACAGCAAAGGAAGGCGGCTATGAGTTTCTAAAACTTGATCCGACCGTGCCGACAATCCTCGTTATGGGCGGTTCACAGGGCGCTCAAGCGATCAATGAGACCGTACTCGATGCCCTCGCTGAATTGGTGCAGTCATACAACATCATTCATCAAACGGGATCGGCCAACCTCGATGAAGCACAGAAGATATCCTCGGTCGTATTGAAAGATTCACGCTACGAGAATCGTTACCGTGCATTCGGTCTCTTGAACACGCTTGCAATGCGCATGGCGGCGGGAATCGCGACGATCGTTGTCGCACGTGCAGGCAGCGGAACGATCTTCGAGGTCGCCTCATGGGGCATTCCGGCAGTACTCGTTCCCATTCCCGAAGATATTTCTCACGATCAAACAGAAAACGCATTCTCGTATGCGCGCTCGGGTGCGGCGGTCGTCATCGAGCAGCACAATCTGGCACCGCACGTGCTCATCTCCGAGATCAACCGTCTCGTAGGAGATGCGGCACAGCGAACCAAGATGTCGGAAGCCGCGCATGCCTATGCGCGCCCCGATGCCGCCCGTAAGATCGCCACCATTCTTCTCGAGAGCGCGATCGCGCACGAACCGGTATGAGTGAATCTATGGATAACAAAGTAGTGACACGTTTTGCACCGAGTCCGACTGGATTCATGCATATCGGCGGTGTGCGCACCGCACTCTTCGCCTATCTATGGGCACGCAAGAATGATGGCGTTTTCATCCTTCGCATCGAAGATACCGACAAGGAACGCGAAGTCGCCGGATCGATCCGGCACATCCAAGATTCGCTGCACTGGCTCGGTATCGAATGGGATTTCGGTCCTGATAAGCCGGGGCCATTCGGTTCGTGCATCCAATCGGAGCGTCTCGATGAATATCTCGCGATCGCACACGATCTTGCAGATAGGGGACTCGCATACCCCGATCCGTATACACCGGAGGAACTCGAGACCTTTCGAGCGAAAGCTGAAGCAGAACGTCGTCCACTCCTGATGCGCGAACATCGCCCGGAGTCGTTCATGCCGTGGGATGGTAAGGCACCACTGCGATTCAAAGTACCCGAGATCAAACGGTACAAATGGCACGACGAAGTACGTGGTAATCTCGAAGCGGGGGAGGAAGCACTCGACGATTTTATTCTTATAAAGAGCGACGGATATCCGACGTACAACTTCGCGCACATCATCGACGACCGAGACATGGGTGTTACGCATATCTTCCGCGGTGATGAATTCATCTCATCCGTTCCACGATTCTTATCTCTCTATGACGCGCTCGGTATCGTACCGCCGAAGTTTGTGACCTTGCCGCCGATCCTGCGCCCCGACAAGACCAAGAAGCTCGGTAAACGCGACGGCGCGAAAGATGTTCTCGAATATCGTGCGGAGGGATATCTACCGGATGCGATGATGAATTTCCTTGCGCTCATCGGGTGGAATCCCGGCACCGAGCAAGAATTGTTCGATAGGGAAGCACTGCTCCAAGCGTTCGATATTTCACGCATCCAGATCCACGGCGGTGTCTTCAATGAAGAAAAGCTTCAGTGGCTCAATCGTGAATATCTCTTGAAGTTGAGCGACATTGATTTTGCGAACTATGTCGCACCGTTTTTACGAGAAACACTTGAGAAGCGCAGCATACCAATCACTGAAAATACATTCATCAGGATCATTCCGATCATCCGCGAACGTATCAATATCTCCGGTGACATCGCGACGATGGCGGAAGAAGGCGAGTTCGATTTTTATTTCGTTGATCCGATTGGTGATTCATCAAAATTGCCTTCCAAAAACGAATCGATCGACGACGTAAAAAAACACCTCATATATGTGCGCGAAGTATTCGCAGGATTCTCGGAAGAAACGATGGACGATCACAATAAGATTAAAACGTCGCTTTGGGATTATGCGACCGAGCACGGTCGCGGGAATGTACTGTGGCCGCTGCGCTATGCGCTTACCGGCCGAGAACACAGCCCCGATCCATTCATCGTCGCTTCGATCATCGGTAAAGATCCCGCTATTCGTCGTATTGGTAACGCGCTTCATGCGCTCGATTCCGTATGAACGGTCGTGCACGATACATAGCCACGTTCATGATGATATCGCTGTTGTCTGTGCCCGTTATTTCGTTTGCCGACGCCGCAACGAGTTCAGCAAGCACTATCCAAGCTCAAATTGATCAGCAGAATTCACAAATAACGCAGCTGAATAACGAGATCGCGCAATATCAGAATCAGCTTAATGCGACCGATGCGAAGAAACAAACGCTACAGAGCACCTTGAATCAGATAAGTATCTCGCTCAAAAAAACAGGCACATCGATCAACCTCTCTCAAGCACAGATCAGCGCTACCGAACTTCAGATTCTCCAGCTTGCCGCGTCGATCAATGCAAAACAAGCATCAATGCAAAGTGACGAAGCGGCGCTCGGCGAATCGTTACGCACGCTTGACCGGACAGAATCGCAGCCGCTGGTGTTGCAAGTCTTATCCGACAGCAATATTTCTGCCGCATGGAATGATATCGATGAGGAATCGAATCTTCGTGATGCATTCCAGGTACAGCTGAACTCATTACAAGCCGCCCAACAGGCACTCACCAGTTCGAAAGCCGCGCAAGAAACGAAGCAGACACAATTACAACAGCATCAACAAGCATTGAAAACGCAACAAGGATCGCTCACCGCGACGAAGCAAGCACAGGCGGATCTCTTGACGCAAACGAAGGCACAGGAAGCAAATTTCCAGGCTATCATCGCGCAAAAGAAAGCGCAGGAAGCGAGCTTCGAGTCTGCATTGACCGATCTCAAAGCATCCGCCAATCAGATGGTGAGTCAAAGTGAGATCACGACCGCAGCGCCCGGCGTTCTCCAATGGCCGATCGAAGGTCCGATTACAATCTCACAATTTTTCGGAAATACTGCATTTGCGGACGTCCACGCTGCGCTCTACAGCGGCCACGGTCATGATGGTCTTGATATAACGGCTCATATCGGCACACCGGTCCATGCCGCACTCTCGGGTACGATCATCGGTACCGGCAATACCGATGCCACACCGGGATGCAAAGGTGGCAGCTTCGGCAAATGGGTGATGATCCAGCACGGGAACGGTCTCAATACGATGTATGCGCACCTTTCGCAGATCAATGTCACGCAGGGCCAGCACGTTTCGACAGGAGATACGATCGGCTACAGCGGCGAAACAGGATATGCTACTGGGCCACATTTACACTTTGGTGTCTATGTTTCGGCGGTGACGCAGATCGTGCCGTTAGGTCAGATCACGAATGGTCATTCACCGTGCTCCAAAGCGATCATGCCGGTACCGCCGGTCTCAGGATATTTGAACCCGCTGAACTATTTGCCCGCAACACCGTACAAGACGCTCTAGCCATCAACGCCGCTTCCTCGGCTTCCATTCTTTTTTATCCGTCGCTTTGATCTCCAACGCGCTCGCCGGACGCAATTTCTGCAACGCTTTTTTTGATGCAATTTTTAGGTGCGGTGCATCATCCAGCGCTTTGACGAGCCAGTGCAAATCAGCTTCGGTGATGAGCCATGACGATAGCTTGTAACGCGAAAGATCGAACGGATTTGAATATTCGCGCAAGGTCTTCTTGCCGTTCTTCGACATGAAATATTCATGGAAATACGACATCACGAGCTCGCGCGGTGTCTTATAGACAGCATCGCGAAACCGCAATACGGGATGATTGGTCTTACTGATCGCACCCCAGCAACCATTCTCACGATAGAGAGTAATAACATGATCTTCATCGTCGACGGACGTGCGCAGATCCAACAGGAGCGTCTTCTTGCCGTGATAGGCGAGCGCAGCAGCAGCCAAAAGTGCACCCTCGAAACAATGTGCCGTCCGTTCGCGCAGCACACGACGCGGTGACATATATGTCTCGCCGCGGAGTTCAAAATTGATCGGCAGGGAATCAAGAAAATCTTGAATTTTGCCGGGGGAGTCGAGCTTCTGAAATATCCGGAGTTCTTCCTGCGAAAGCAATTTTTGAAATTCGCGCCGGCTCATAATGCGACAATGATACCTCGCGACCGTCTTCTGTACCATGAACGTCCATAAGTAGGGAATCCGACTCCCCCGAAGTTTCCAAATTTTTTTCTTAAATTTTTAACTCACATAAGCAAGCGATGATAGGTCAGGTACGGACTCTACATGCGAACGATCAAAATCAGCCCGACACGTCCCAGGGGACATTAAGGTGCTAAATATCCATTGACCATCGCAAACACCGGCATTGCAGACACTAGACCGCAATCGGCAAGAAGCGGGAAGATTTGTCGGCATATCCGTACTGAATGCTTTTGTGGCTTATTTGTTATAGTCATACGTCGCAAAAGATATATTGTGCGACGTTTGATATTTTAATCTCGTCTACACCAGACAACTACCCTGTCAAGTTATCCACCGGCATTTTTCCGGATTTGAGATTCCTAGAATGCGCACTCACCCACATTCGCATGTATAGAAAATTATCTGCATTGCAATTGTGTGCACGCGGCAGTTTTTTCAGTTTTGTCGGGGGATAGACCGTATATCGGGGGATGGTTAGCTATTCCTCATTCCCCTATTCCCTACTTCATTGATGCCTTCCTAAAATTTATTCAAACTCTAAATACATTGCATTGTGATCAGATACTTCGTCTGGAAGAATTTTAAAATCTTTTACAAAAATATTTTCACCAACGAACATATAATCGGCAAAACGCTGTTCCTTCTTGTACAAACTTGTTCGTGTTGATGTGACCCCATACTCCTTGATAAGGTTTCGAAGTCCTGACTCTTCGAGCATCTTGATACTGTGTGTATCGGGTAAAAGATTAAAATCGCCGGAAAGAATTTTTCTGCCAGGTATACGTTCCATACATTCGATGATCTTCTGGGATTGTTCTAGACGCTCGGGAGTGTCTACTTTACCGTTCGATTGAACAAGCCCGTGCAGATTGAAGATTGCTGTTTGCGAACCATCACCGCCGGCGATCGTGCTCCACTGGATCAGACGCGGGTTGGTCGAGTAGTCTTTCCGCTGATGCGCTTCGATGTTTATTGAATTGCGTCCACCGTGTATAAACGATTCACCGTGCTCACACAGCTCGATTCGCTTTCGAATAAACATGGCGTTCCCCGTTGCGAGTTCGAAATTGACAGGACCACCATGCCCGATACCTTCCTGTGTTATCGAAAAATAGCCCTGGTGATCGTGAAGCACTTGTTCGATTTCCTGCAAGAGGTTTGGCCGAGTATCAGCATGTACAGTATGCCCAGTCGGCGTACTCCATATTTCTTGAAAAGAAAAAATATCCACTGAATTTCTATATTTCTTCAGAAACTCTACGAGCGGATCAAACAAGTTACCGCCCCACGTATTCAGAGATATGAGCTTCATATGCAGTCCTTACTTCCACGGAATCTCAAACTGCATGAATTCGGGAAGAAGTTTTCGTCCGTATAACAGGCGAGCGATCACTTCGGCATGAGAGAGTGCGCCAGTGAGCGCATTGTGCGGGTGTGGCTCTTCGGGTATGCCGCAATAGTTGAGAACAGCGTCGAGATCCAAAGCGCTTCGCTTGTGCCGTACCGGCGGCTGGAGACCGTGCGTAATGTAGTGCATGTAGCACAACGTGTGTGTGTCGATCGTGCGATACGCGAAGGGCCAATCGGTGTGTCCAGCGCGTTCAGATGCATATTTCAAAAAGTCGCGATCGAATGATACGTTTTGACCGGCAAGTGTTCGTTCTTCCAGATTGTCACTCCATCGCAGAAACGAATGTGCGAGATCTGCCTCACTTCCTTTCTTCGGATCAGTGATTTCCTCCTTAGTAAAGCCATTGACCGCCAAGGCACCGTCCATAATATGTGCACCGTCCCAAATGCGACATTCTTCATAGAAGCGATTCTCCGGATGAGCAAGATCAAGAGCGCCCACACTGACGATGGAATGCTTAGACGGGTCTGTCCCCGATGCTTCGACGTCTACGACTAACATACGAGTGAGTATAGCGTCAATTTAACCCCTTGCAATTCTTTGCGGGAGCATAGCCGGCGGCTTTGGCGGCTGCAGCTGTCGGAAACCAGACCTGACGCTCGGGGGGAATCCCCTCCCCACCGGCACACCAGGGATAGTAATAGACACTTCCCGTCCGCGAAGCCACGTATTGGCCCCCTGGGTAGATTCCCTGCGGTGAGGCTAGAGTTGGTGCCATTTTGACTGAAACGGGCGCCTGGACGGCTTCTAGAGCCGATAAACGACCAAGTCCGAAGGCACACAAAGCGACCAAAAGCACCACGATATAGAGCCCCCATTCCCCTACCCCGCTTTCAGTACGGTTCTTGATTTCCAACCAGACATCCTGTATACTCCCCATGCGTAAATGATATCGCATCTTCTGTTTTTTCCTATAAGCTACAAGCTATCACCTATAAGCTAATTCTCTATGGCACATACAAAAGCGGGCGGTTCCGCAAAAAACCTACGTGATTCGAATCCTAAATATCTCGGCGTCAAGCGCGCCGATGGTCAAAAGGTATCGACGGGCGAAATCATCGTTCGTCAGCGTGGCACTGCCATCATGGCCGGCAAGAATATCGGTGTCGGTAAGGATCATACGCTTTTTTCATTGATCAACGGCGTCATTCATTTTCGCACCGCACGCAAGACTAACTACGATGGCCAATCGGTCCGTCGACACGTTGTCGATGTGATCGCGTAAATTTCGAAGTGAACAAATTACAAAGATCTGACCTTAAGGGAATCCCAAGGTCAGACCTTTGTTTTTTGTTCTCTATTTTGTTGTTATGCCGCTTTCACAACGACCGTCATGTGCGCTGTATGACCGCCAAGCTTAATCGTCATCTTTGACTCCCCTATCGTTTTGATGTGACCGTCGAAATAAACCGCATCACTACTCACCTTTATTTTATATTCATTCTCGATCGCTTCGACGACTGCATCCGGTGAAAGTTGTTTATAGAGATTTCCCTTATCATTCGCTTTTGCGGCGATGGTGATTACCTTACCATCTATTTGCTTTACCCATGCACTTTCGAGTGCTTTGTGCTCACTATCTTTATCCGCTTGCACTTTCATTTCAGATTGAACACGCACGACTTTGTCCGGAGTGGCCTGTTCGGCGAGCTTGCGCGGAATGAGAAAATTAAGCGCATACCCGTCGGCAACATCTTTAATCGTACCGCGAGCTCCTACACCGCCGACATCTTTGAGAAATATGACTTTCATAGTTAGTTGCCGTTTAAGACTTTTATCGCGGCCTGCATTTGAGTATCCGTACTTGTCGCCGATGTCGCCTCGGTCGTGGTCGCGGTGACATCCGGCAGGATGCCGGTGTGTGGGATTTGTAGTCCATCGGGGCCGAGCCAACGGGCGACCGTCACTTTAAGCGACGTCGTATCGGTAATCGGGAATAGTTCCTGTACGACACCTTTGCCGAAGGTGTGTGTGCCGACGAGCTTCGCGACGCCATAGTAACGCATCGCATCGGCAAATATTTCGGATGCCGACGCGGAGCCTTGGTCAACGAGGATCACCGCTTTTAGATTTTTGTTGAAGATACTGTAGCCGAGCGAACGATGAATGATGTTGCTCGCGTGGCCATCATAATCCTCGGTGACGACAACATCGCCGGATGGCAGGAACCAGCTTGCCATATCGACGGCCGCATCGAGATAGCCGCCCGGATTACCGCGCAAATCGAGGATAAGCTTATTGTCTCCTGATTGTACGAATGAGCGCAACGCATCGCGGAAAAGATCCGGAGAATTGCTCGTGAACTGCGATACGGCGATCACATAGATACCGCCGGTCTGCGTCGATGTGGTAACGATCGGTACGTTGATGACCGCACGAGTGACTTTGAAATCTTGCGGCGCACTCCAGCCATCACGCATGATGGAAAGCGTGACGACTGTTCCGGCGGCTCCGCGAATGTCATCGACGGCGGTATTTACATCCATACCGGAAGTGGAAACACCGTTGATCGAAATGACTTGGTCGCCGCTTTTGATGCCCGCAGCTTCCGCCGGCGTACCCTTGAGCGGCGAAATGACGGTCAATACGCTGTTCTTCACGTCGACCTGCATACCGACGCCGGCGAACGAGCCGCTCATGCTCGAGCTAAAATCGGTGTTTTGTTGCGGCGGAAGGAAGAAGGTATACGGGTCATTCAAGGAGCCTGCCATTCCCGAGATCATTCCCCACACCTCCGTCTGATCAATACCCGCGGTCGACGTAGCGATCGGCGTCGACGTAGCAACGGCATCCGGTACGAAATTTTGATTGAGGATGTTCCACGCTTTCCATACGGGTGAAAAGTCGATATTCGACGGTTCCGCGCTATCAGAGCTCAGATTGACCGTTATATCTGCCGCGCGTACCGATATGAGAAATCCCGCACCGAAACCCGTAATAAGGAATAGTACCGCAGCGAACGCCGCCGACCGCACCGACAAGAATCGCCTTCCATCGTGTTCATACATATGCGGATAGTATCTCACAGTCTTCTCGGGTAACAAAGTATGAGCTAATCGCCGAAAATTAGCGGTAGAAAAAGAACGCGGTCACCATGATGGCATAGGCGATGAGGAGCAAAAGACCTTCGAACCAATTACTCTCCCCATCTTCGACAATAGTGTCGACGATGAGTACGGCAAGGATCAAAGCGATAAGCTCGAAACTGCCGAAGATCAATGTCATGTGCGTGTTGAAAAAGAAACTCACCAGTACGAGTATCGGGGCTACGAACATTGCGATTTGTGTGGCAGATCCGATCGCCACTTGGAATGCGAGATCCATGTTGTCTTTGAGTGCCACACGGATCGCGGAAGCGAATTCTGCGATGTTGCCGATGATCGAAAGTACGACGATACCGATGAAGACTTGCGACCAACCGATGATCGCAATGACCGGCTGGATCGAATCGACTAAGATCTCACTCATTGCGGCGATCGCGAAGGTCGTTGCAAGCAGGATGCCGATACTTTTCCATTTGCTCCAGCGCGGTTCGTATGCGGCAACTTCACGCGTATAGAGATGTTGGTGCGTCCAGAGCGAAAAGAAAAGGCTCGCGACATAGGCGATGACGAGCAGGATTGCAACGATCACACTGATATCCTCGACCGTAGATGCGCTCGCTCCGCCCGATGTCGATATGAAGATTGCCGGAATAATAAGCGCCGAGACGGCGAGCAGCAAGGTGGAACCGCTCGTCTTCGCCGCCGTTGCGTTGAACTTTTGATGCTTGTGACGTGTGCCGCCAAGAAATATCGCGAGTCCGAGTCCGAGGAGGAGGTTAGAAAGGATCGATCCGGTTATGGATGCTTTGACGACATCGATAAGTCCGGCATGCAAGGCAAAGGCAGCGATTATCAATTCCGGCGCGTTACCGAACGTCGCATTGAGAAAACCGCCGACGGCCGCACCGGTGTAGGTCGTTAATTCTTCGGTCGATTCGCCGATCAGCTTCGCGAGCGGAATAATAGCGAAGGCCGCAGCACCGAATACCACCAGTGACGGTAACGGCGCGAAGAACGCTATAATCGCGACCGGCACGAAGATCAATAGCGCATAAAAAACTTTGTCCAGCGTCGACATTCGGATCATTGTACCATTTTTCGTTCATCAACAGGTCAGCGCCGCCTCCCTCTGTACGGGGCGGGATATGTTGTATACTGAAACCATGTATTCGCGTTACGAACACGAAGGTTTGGTGTGGATCGATCTTGAATCACCGACCCGCGATGAGATCACCCGCATTATCGAGGAATTCCAGATCGCGCCACTCATCGCCGAAGAGTTGCTTTTCCCCGCGACGAAGCCGCGTGCTGAATTCTACAAAGACTACATGTATCTCGTCTTGCACTTCCCCGCCCTGCGCCATAGCCATAAGACGCGCGAGCAGGAAATAGATTTTATCGTCGGAGAACGTTTTCTTATCACGACGCACTACGATGTCATCGATCCGTTGCATAAGTTCGCAAAAATATTTGAAGTGCATTCGATTCTCGAGAAAGACGAGGTCGATGATCATGCGGGATTCCTTTTCTTCTATATGCTCAAAAAACTGTATAAAGCCGTCGAACACGAAGTAGAATATGTCCGGCACGAAATGGCACTCATCGAAGAGCACATCTTTTCTGACCAGCAGGTGGAGATGGTTGCAGCGATTTCTCGCAGCGCGCGCGATCTCTTGAATCTCCGACAGATGATCGAACCGCACCGCGATGTGTTACAGACGATCGAAGCGGAAGGTCCGCAGTTATTCGGCAAAGAATTTTCTCCGTATTTGCGCGCGTTGTCCAACGAATACTACCGCGTCCACAACCACGTCATGCGCGAGATGGAATCGCTGCACGAATTGCGCGAGACGAACAATTCTCTACTCACCACGAAGCAGAATGAGACAATGAGAATTTTTACTATTCTGGCATTCGTTACTTTTCCGCTTTCTCTGATCGTCGAGATTTTCAGTATGGACACGCATAACACGCCGATCGTCGGCCTGCCTTACGACTTTTGGATCGTCATGGCTATCCTTACATTTGCCTCTGTTCTTATGGTATGGTTTTTCCGTTACAAAAATTGGTTCTGATCTATGAGATTTTCCGGTCTATTCCATCGTGCGCACCGCGAGAGCGGTACTACCGAAAAAACACCGCTCTTCCTTCACAATACGCTCGGTAACATAACGGAGCGTTTTGATCTTCCCCCACACGTACGGACGGTGCGCATGTATAACTGCGGTCCGACGGTCTACGGTGTCCAACACATCGGCAATCTATCGATGTTCGTATTCACCGATGTGCTGCGACGAACGCTTGAATACAATGGGTTTAAGGTCAAGCAGGTCATCAACATAACCGACTTCGGCCATCTTACGTCTGACGCCGATGAGGGCGAGGATAAAATGACCAAAGGACTTAAGCGTGAGAAGTTAGCGATCACGATGGAAAATATGGTCGTGCTCGCCGAGCGCTACGCCACGATCTTTTTTACTGATCTCAAACAGCTCAATATCAACACAGACACGATAGAATTCCCGCGTGCAAGCGCCTACGTCCCCGCGCAGATCGCGATGATCCAATCGCTTGTCGAGAAAGGCTACGCGTACCAAACGGCACATGGCGTTTATTTCGACACGTCGCGATTCCACGACTACGGCAAGCTCGGCGGCGTTGATCTTGTCGGCCAAAAAGAGGGCGCCGGCCTTCGCCAAGGCTCCGGCGGGCAAAGCACGCATGTCGAGATCAATCACGAGAAACATCATGCGCATGATTTTGTCTTATGGAAATCCGATTCGAAGCTCGGTTGGGAATCACCGTGGGGATTGGGCTTCCCCGGCTGGCACATCGAGTGCTCAGCAATGATTCGTGCCGTCTTGGGCGAACAGATCGACATCCACACCGGCGGCATCGAACACATTCCGATCCATCATAATAACGAGATCGCTCAGTCCGAGGCCGCAACAGGAAAAAAACCATTCTCGCGATTCTGGATGCATCGCGCACACATACAGATCGAAGGCGGCAAGATCGCAAAATCGACCGGTAATGTTATTTTTTTGTCCGATGTCATTGCACAGGGATACCATCCGCTCGCCCTTCGGTACCTTTTTCTCGGCGCGCACTACCGCACCAACTCAAATTTCTCCTGGGAAGCACTTGCTGCATCGCAGTCTGCCTTTGCCAAGCTCCTCGCGGTATGCGTACATTTCGCCGATCGCGAGCCAGGCACGGTCCCCGTTACATGGCGAGAGAAATTCATCGAGCGCATTAACGACGATCTTGATACTCCCGGAGCGCTCGCGGTCATTTGGGAAATGATCAAAGACAAGTCCCTTTCGCCGGAAGATCTCGTCGCCGGGCTTCTGGACTTCGATCGCGTCCTGGGTTTGAATCTTGTTGATCCTAACGAAGCCGCTCTCGCGCTGGCGACGGCCGAGCTCAAAGAAGAAGTCGCGCTCGACGATCTCACCGTCCAAGTCCGCACCCTCATCGAAGAACGCGAGCAGGCGCGCCGCGACCGTTCATGGGACAAAGCTGATGCACTTCGCGACCAGATTGACGCCCTCGGCTATACACTTGAAGATGCTAAAGACAGCCTGCGGGTTTTCAAAAAATAAGGGTTTTGTAAACCTGTGTTTCGCTTAATTTGAGATAGTCCGCAATTTACCCAATTGGGTAAATTGCGGACATCATGATATTGATATCTAAATACGCGAGTTGCTATCGCACATCTACCGCCCTCAATCTTCGACAACAACGAAGTTGACTAGCCGATTCGGTACGATGATGACGCGCGAGACAGTCTTACCATCCAGCTTTTCTACTACCGCTTCGTGGGCTAAGTTTTCAAGCGTCGATTTGTCCGAATCAATGGCCGCATCGATTTCCCCACGGGTCTTGCCGTTGATCTGTATCGCAATGTGCGCGGTGGTGCCTTTTGATTTCGTCTCGTCGGCGACCGGCCATGGCTCGAGTCGCAATTCGGTCGGGTGACCGCTTTTTTCCCAGAGCTCGTGAGTGAGATGCGGTGCGAATGGCGCGAGCAATTTGAGAAACGTCTCGTACGCTTCAGATGAAACACTGTCGAGCTTCTCATATTCATTCAAAAGGATCATCAGTGCCGAGACGGCCGTATTCATTTTGAGCTTCTCAATATCATCGCTGACCTTCTTGATCGTCTGATGCAAAAGTGTTTCGAGCGGAGGTTCAAGCTTCGTCACGTTATCGGCCTTGATATCGGCAACGCGTTCAAGGAATCGCCGCATACCAACGACGCCGTTGTTGTTCCACGCGACCGGCTGATCGAATGGCCCGATGAACATTTCGTACAGGCGCAACGAGTCAGCGCCGACGGATTCAACGAGCGCATCTGGGCTCACCGAGTTCCCCTTCGACTTTGACATCTTCGAGCCGTCTTCGGCGAGAATAAGCCCATGGCTCGTGCGCTTCATATACGGCTCTGGCGAAGGCACTAATCCCTGGTCGAATAGGAATTTATGCCAAAAGCGCGAATAGAGAAGGTGCAGCACCGTGTGTTCCATGCCTCCGTTGTACCAATTCACCGGTGTCCAATACTTCATCAGGTCCGGCGAAGCGAATTCATGCGTATTCTGCGGATCTATATAGCGCAAGTAGTACCAGCTCGAGCCCGCCCAGTTGGGCATCACGTCCGTTTCTCGCTTTGCATCACCGCCGCACTTCGGGCACTTTGTGTTGACCCACTTAGTGATATTTGCGAGCGGAGATTCTCCCGTTTCGGTCGGTTCATATTTTTCCACTTCCGGTAACGTGACCGGCAATTGATCTTCCGGCACCGGCTGCCATCCGCATCTCTCACAATGGATCATGGGTATCGGCTCGCCCCAGTATCGCTGGCGGCTGAATACCCAATCTCGAAGTTTGAATGTCGTTACCATCTTCCCGCCGACGAATTCAGTGATCATTTTCTTCGCCTCATCGCTCGGAAGCCCGCTCAGTGTACCGGAGTTGACCAGAAATCCGTCATCGACAAAAAATTTGTCATTGAGATATTCCCAATCAATTTTATCCTTGTCTTTTCCTCTATTTTTAAGCTGTTGCTCCTTGAACTTTTTAACAAATCGCTGTGACAACACCAGGGCTGTGTGGTGATTCAGTGATTTCTCTTGTTCCTCGAAATCATCATCCTGGCAATCAAATTCTCGAATATATGGTCCTATATCAATTTCGATTCCCTCGTCGTTTTTTAATATTGAATTCGTCAAATTTTCTGATATTTTCTTTTCTGCCACCTTGTGGAATCCAAGTTCGCCGAATAACGTAAGCAATTTCTGGTATGAATTGTCATCTTTTGTTATCAGATCAATATCCTCAAATTCGCGATAAATGATTTTTGCATAAAAAGCGCAGGCCAAACCACCCAAAACCCAGAATTTGATATCTTTCTTTTTTGCGGCCTCATATATGGTGTCCAATGCAGTCAAAACTTTTTCAGTTTTTTCAAAGGCGGACATATCCGGCGTAACGGATTGAATAATAGGTAACCCGTACTTCTTAGCAAATGCACCATCGCGCTCATCATGGGCTGGCACGGCCATGATAGCGCCGGTGCCGTAACTGCCGAGCACATAATCAGCAATGAAAATCGGAATCTCTTTTTTATTCGCCGGGTTTATAGCCTTGATCCCCTTCAGTTCGACGCCGGTCTTTTCTTTACCTTCAGCTGTGCGATCGATATCCGATTTGTTCCGTGCCGCCGTTTGATACGCGATCACCTCATCTTTGTTATCGAATTCATTCGCAAGCATCGAGACCAACGGATGTTCCGGTGCAAGTACCATATACGTCGCGCCGAATAATGTATCCGGGCGAGTCGTGAATACGGTCAAGCTCTGCATAAAGAGTTTCTTGAGACCATCGGTAATGGGCCCGAGTTCAAGCGATTCTTCAGCATCCGTCTGTTCGAGCACATACTTTCCAGTCGCCTTCGAGATATATAATCCGCGAAGCGGAAGGTACGGGTCTACAGCGCCGTGCGATTCCGAAGTCAGAATAACGGGTCGTGTCGTTTCTATATGTGTTGCAACTTTCCCGGGCGTTATGAAGCATAAATTATTTCTCCATTCCGCATCAACTTTTCCACCACGCTTTCGGGCGATGTCCGCATAATATGACTGCATACGACCACCTATCTCTTCGATGGAAAGTGATTTCTCGTCATCTCCGGCGAGCGCATTCCGTTTTACAGCGATCGGATCGATCATTTCCCCGTCGATAAAGAATCCGCTGTCATCGGCGAATACCGGCAGATCGGTGAGCGCTGCGAGAGCCCGAGCTTTTTTTTCGGAATTTTCTTCGAGAGTTCGGGCGTCTTCCGAGACGTCAAACCGTTCGATGCCAATATCCTTTGGCATCAACAATTCGATATCGATATGCCCTTCTTCGAAAAGTTTCCGCATACGCTTGAGCTTTCCCAGATTATTCGTGGCGAAAACGATCCTCATGCGCGGACGTTGCCACGAAAGCGAAAATGATATCTCCGCTCCATCCGACGGTCCGATCCAATTGCGCTGTTCCGTCTTCGCTCGCTCGATGTAATCAACGGTATCGAGGTCGTCGTAAAGTCGCTGCGCATATTTCGTAATTGCCATCATCCACTGTTCCTTTTCACGCTTCTCAACCGGCGTACCGCATCGCTCGCAGCAGCCGTCGACGACCTCTTCGTTGGCAAGTCCGATCTTGTCCTTCGGGCACCAATTGATCAGCGTCTTTGCTTTATACGTCAGACCTTTTTTAAAGAATTGTAAAAAAAGCCACTGCGTCCATTTGTAATATGAAGAATCGGTCGTGTTGATCTCGCGAGACCAATCGAACGAGAGCCCGAGCGATTTGATCTGCCGGCGGAAGTTGTCGGTGTTCTCTTTGGTAACGATACGCGGATCCCGACCTGTCTTCAGTGCATAATTTTCCGTCGGTAAACCGAATGCATCCCAGCCGATCGGATATAAGACGTTATACCCTTGTGCACGGCGTTTGCGCGCCAGGACGTCGAGCGCGGTCCAGCTCCGCACATGCCCTACATGAAGCCCCTCACCGGAAGGATATGGAAACTCGATCATCAGATAATCCTTCGGCTTCTCTGAAACATCATCGGCGCGATACGCCGATTCCTTCTCCCATCGAGACTGCCACTTCTTCTCTATCTTCTTGTGATCGTAATTCTTCATAATAAGTAATGTACGTCCTTCCAATGGCTTAGCGAGTGCAGACTCGCCCTGCGAAGCTTTAGCGAAGTAGGGTCTATCTTCTTATGGTCGTACGATTTCATATGCAAGCGGTTATCCACAGAAGTTACCGAGCTCTGAGCTTTGTAGTTATTTTGTCGGAGCCGGATTTACGATGTTCGGTCCATATCGCTTCGGGTCGATCGTTCGTACGAAACAAGCTTGACCGACGTCGTGGTACCAAGAATCCGGCGCAGCATACTGACCAGCTACACCTGTCGATACGGGAACAGCAAGTGCTTCCGAAAACGTCGGAGAATTCGGTTGTGTCACTGCATTGAATGTCGCACAGAGCTTGAATGAAAGCGCCGATGTCGTCGCGTATTCATACGGGTTCCCGGTCTGCACGTCGACGGAGACGGCCGAATAGCTGCTGAGTGCATCAGCAAGGTCTGCAAGATGCGCCGGAAGCTTTCCTTCTACCTGCCAGTAGTACACGACTTGTGTCTGAATACTTTGAAGGTCGTTCACCTTCTCGTCGTCGAATCGATACGACCGCACTTGCCCCGGTGTACCGATAATAAGGAATCCTGACAGGATCGTTACTACGACGAGAATACCGATACCGACTCCGACTGACATGGCATAGCGTGGGTTGATATCCCAGTAACCCCAGAGGTCTGCAAGGAAATGCATCAAGCCGATACTCATGACAAAGAACACGATCAACACCTTCAGGATGAAATGTGTCGTCAATTCTCCGCTAAGAAACGTATTGATGAGTGTGATGAGATCGATGACGACGGTGACGCCGGCAATGAAGATCGTGAGGACTAATGCCCAGCGACGGATCCAGAGGCTCTTCTTTACCGGCTCGCGCACGACGTCACGTCGGATGAAATGTATTAAGATGAAATACACCGGTACGAGGACGACCAGCGACGCCATCGCAAACCGGATACTGCTCGAGTATGGATCGATGTATGAATTCAGCGCGTCCGGAAACGCGATATCGATGTAATTGAAAAAAAGCGTGATAAGCGATACTGCGCTCACATAGAGTGCTGCCATCGCTGCGACCCACAAGAAGAAATCTTTCGGACCTGTCTTTATTTTTTCCATATTACTATTTTACAAACTCACGCTTTTCAACCCTCGTCAGTCTTTTTTCAAAATCAAGAATCGTCAGAGAATCTTTGTCAACCGCGCGGCCCAGTGCCCGTACCTCGAGTCGTACCTCACTTATTCGTTCTTCAAGCTTATTCCGTGTGAAATCGAGATCCTCCTTCGTAGCCATATCCGATAATCGTTCTTCAATATTCGTGATTCGAGTATCGATTGAGATCAAAAGCTTTAAGATCCTATCTTCGTCTGAGGATGGTTTCTTACTCATGGATTGAGTATATCACGCAGCGCAAGACGTCCGCTAGCTGTGTCGAAACTCGACAACGTCACCATCCTCAACGACATACTCTTTACCTTCTGCGCGCAAAAGTCCCAACTCGCGCGCTTTGGCATATGAGCCGCTATCCAGAAGCTTATCCCAGTGGATCACTTCGGCACGGATGAATTTATCGCGAAAATCAGTATGAATCGCTGCTCCGGCAATCGGCGCGGTCGATCCACGACTGATCGTCCACGCACGCGTTTCGTCGGTACCGGTCGTAAAGAACGAGATCAAGTCGAGCAGTCGGTATCCTGTCTTAATGAGACGATCGATACCATCTTCATTCACACCGAGCTCGCGACGAAATTCGTCGCGCTCGTCGTCGTGAACATCCGAAAGATCACTCTCAACGCCCGCATCGACGACCGTCCAGGTAGATTCGGAAGATTCGAGGAACCCTTGAAGCGCGCGCCAACGGTCACCATTCTCTGCATCGACATTGACCGCGCCGCTCTTTCTGTTGAGCACATACATCAGAGGCTTCATAGTAAGAAGATGGAGCGACTTCGCCGCAAGTTTTTCTTCGTCTGTCAGATCGACCGTGCGTGCCGCATGCCCCGCCTGAAGTGTCGGTAGAATTTTTTTCAAAACATCACGCTCGGCGATGAGATCCTTGTCACCGCTTTTTGCGTCACGCTCGACATGATCGAGACGTTTCGTCGCACTTTCGAGATCTGCGAGCACGAGTTCGAGGTCGATCACTTCGATGTCATGTACCGGATCAACGCCGCCGTCGACATGATGTACATCGTCATCATCGAACATGCGCACCACTTCGGCGATCGCATCCACTTCACGAATGTGCGAAAGGAATTGATTGCCGAGCCCCTCACCTTGCGACGCTCCTTTGACAAGACCCGCAATATCGACGAACTCGACCGCTGCGGGAATCGTCTTTGCGGACTGTGACATTTTCGAAAGTTTATCGAGGCGAAAATCCGGCACCGCAACGACGCCGACTGACGGATCGATCGTACAAAACGGATAATTTTCGGCAGGTACCCCCTTTTTGGTCAACGCATTAAAAAGCGTCGATTTACCGACGTTTGGGAGCCCGACGATTCCGATACTGAGTGACATTGTCCAATACTACCTCACTCTATGCATTCTTGAAAATGGCTATCAATTCCGCGAAATCCTTCACTGGAAGACGCTGCCATTCTTCCTGCTTTACATACAAACATCCATACACGACTCTGCTTTGCCGAGCGTTCACATCTACGCACCACTGCTGCAAGCGTTCAAATTTGAGCCTGTCATCGTCTGCCTCGCGCCCCTTGGTCTCGATGATGTACACCGACCGCTCGTCTGTTTTAACGAAAAAATCAGGATAATACGTCGAGATGGAACCTTCCGCATTCTTATATTCAACACGCAGAGCGTTCGCTTCTTTATTCTGAAAATTCTTTGCATACGAGATCACGTCGTCGCAATCTTCGAGGAATGATGCGAACGCAAGCTCAAAATCGCTATCGCCGACGATCTTGTTAAAGACCGATTTTCTCGGATTGTGAATATATGACCCCTCATTGACTACGAACGGACGCGCATCGCTTATTTTTATGTAATTCTTGATCTCAGCATCGCCAGTATCTTCTACCGTAAGATCGTTAATTGCTTTCTTGAACGAATCCTTGATCAGCTTTATGTACTCGACTTCCGAAAGATTGGTCAGCACATTGAGATCACGAAGATCGACCGCGCAATCGAACATGTTGTTTTGGATGAACTCTCGCACTTTCCCGAATAAGACATCGTATCCGCTGAAGAGTCGCAACTCGCGCATGATAGCAAGTGTGAAGAACCCGACGACGCTCTGGTGGTCTGGATCGATTTCACCGGTCAGTACCGTCGTGTGATGTACATGCTCATCGACGACGTCTTTGAAGACGATCTCGCGTTTCTCTTCTTCAGAAAATATCTTAACGGGAACTTTAGCGTTGCCAAATGTCGAGACATCCAAAAGAGCAAGATTCTTATACTCTCGCTGTAAGCGCGGTGACATCTGAGGAATCTCGATATCGAGCTTCGCGATATCTTTCTTCGGATTGTCTTTGTCGACCTCCACGACCATTGGCGAGAGCGGACTGCTTCCAGCTCCCATCACTTTTTTGTCCAATATCACGCCTTCGCCCTTTATCGACTCGACGAAATCCATGAACGCGTGGGTCCCGATTACGCTCACGTATTCTTCCACATCATCGCGACCGAAGAACATCCTTCGGAGCCCGCGACCAAGAGTCTGCTCAGGCAATATTTTTGAGTCCGCCGCATACGGACGCAGTCCAACGATCGTCGTCACATTTTTCACATCCCATCCCTCCTTGAGCATCATCACCGATATAATGACTTTGAATGGACTCTCCCAGCTGTCGATGGCGTTGGCCTGTTTGCGCAGAAGCTCTAACTCCTCTTTATTCTTACCCAATACATTTTCCGAAATCTCGCCACTTTTGTTGGTGTGGATAGTCAAAACGGAACCGGCAAGATCCCCGAAACTCGTTTCTATGTATTGCGCAACATCATCACAATTCTTCGTATCATCGGTCATGATGAAAAGAATGGATTTCTTACCCATCGGTTTCAGCTGTTCGTACGTCTTTCGCCATTCTTCCACACCCAGGTTGATATAATCTCGGTATTTCTCACTGAAGATGACGCTCTGGTTTTCTTTGAGTTTACCGCGGCTTGCCGCATCCGGCACCACGGGGTTTTTGACCACACGCTGGTGTATCGCTTCCACAAGCGGATAGTCGGAAATCGTCTGTACGAAAATTGATCCGTCATTCTTCTTGGGTGTCGCCGTGAGATCGATCTGCAAAGACAGCTTCGTGCCCTTCTGCTTCAAGCGATTGTCGATATCTGCAATGGACGTGACCCACGCTGATTTTTCATCGTGCAAGTGATGCGCTTCGTCGTTGATTATCATGAGATCATCGATGTCTCGTACAATCATTCCCAAATCGACGGTAGAATCGTTGGTTTTGGTAACGGGCTTATCGCCCAAGAAATATGAGGAGGTATCTTCGTCGTCTACGCTCGCCTCACGCACATCGCTCTCAAATACGCGGTGAATGTTGGTGAGGAATATATTGCCCGTATCCGATATGTTGTGCAGTTCGTCCTGTAAATGCAGTGTGATCTGAAAATCATCCTGCCAATTTTGACCCTGATATCCGTTTTCCGGCAATACCGGATCGCTGAAGAATATCTTCAACCCCTCAAAGTCACTCTTGATCCGTTCAAAGACGATGACGTTGGGCGTTATCAAGAGAAAGTTCTTCGCGAGACGAGAGTCCCGTTCATACTTCTTATGAAAATACGCCCACGCGATAACGAGACTCATCACCTTGGTCTTCCCCGCGCCGGTCGCCATTTTTATGACAAAGCGAAGCCACTCTTCAGTAAACATCTGCGGGCTTAGCACACCGGTAGAATTGTAACGAATGAGATCGTATTTATCTTTTACTTGCGCCACCTCATAGAGCCACACGACCGTTTCCAGCGCTTCCCGCTGTGCGAAATAGTATCGAAACGAAGATGCGATGCCCTGCTGATCGTACAAAATGTGTTCTTCTTTGAACCACCAATTCAGAAGCGCCTTGGACGTCTTACTTGTCCCCTCATAATTCTTGTCTCGCCACTCCTTTACTCGTTTGCGCAAATCAGCCACCAAAGGCGGAATGAGCTTGTCGAAACCCTTTTCTCGCAAGTCCTCATCGGCGGGGAACCATCGGATACCCGGATCTAATATTGCGTAGGGGTCTTTGGGGAAGTCTTTTGGTAGAGCCATATAGTTTTATGTATCTGTGGATAACTTTGACTTTAGCGTGCTGTACGCTATACTCCAAATGTACCGAAAAAGGGCGTCGACCGTTAGGACGATAGCCCTTTTTCATTTGTCTCAAGATTTTTCTCCTCTACCTTGAGATTATTTAAATGATCCGTCTTGTCCACAAAAATATTGAAATTGTGGTTTTTGAAACCCTTCAGAAAAATATCCGCCCCAAGCTTGCTCCTCAAATAATCGACCAGTTCGAGCTTATATTTTGAGCCAGGAACAAGACCTTTCTTGGACTTTATATCGTACGTCACCGCACCAATCAATAGATCGACCAGTTGGAGTAGATCATTTGATTTTGAATCAAAACGACACACACCAGCCAAAGCAAGACGTTTTTTACTCTGATTAAAATTCTTCTTTACATCAGATTCAAAGCGGATGTTTTTTGGTGTCGTTACATAATCAGCGATAAGGATCATGATTTCTTGATCATACAGAGCGGCATCCAAAAGTTTGAGCGTTATCTGCTCATATGCCATCCATGGATTCTTATCGAATGTTTTCAAGTAATAATCGCTTTTTGTGCTAATAGAATAGGAATAAAACCATACGCTTTTCGTCTCAAAGAGCGCATCGATTGCAGTCTTGGCAAAACCGATATTATTCTTTGACAATTTATTGAACTTTACTTCATCATAAAATTTTGACTTACTTCTTTCGAAATACAGCCTACTTTGTAAATAGTATGGCTGGCTCATTTTCAGTATCCCAATAGTGAAATACTGATCTGACTGACCATTCAGACTTCCCGTCTCATCGAGGAAACAGAATTTTGTCCAAATCTGATTGAAGTCTGAAAGCTTCAGATCCTCGGTTTTTATTTCTTTGTTACTTTTTAAAAAACTCATAGCGTTCATTGTATCGTGATCCCGATCACCCTCGTCGTATCATTCCCGAAGATATCCACCACCTTTACGGCAACTTTGTAAGTACCTTTGGACATCTCTTTGGCGGCAGACGTGAGCTCAAGATTTCGATTCTTTTTCGTGCGGAAACTCTGCCACTCGTTGTCGAAGATATAGTCGCCGGTCCACACCTCATCATATTCGAAGAGGTCTTGAAGTTTGCCTTTTTCAAACAAATTATCTCCATGTGTCTTTGGTACTTTGATTATCTCTTTACGACTGGCGAAGTCATAATCCACCGCCCAGTAGTCGATCCAGTCGCTCCACTTCTTGGTCAAGATCTCTCTCGTCACTTCCTCGGTCGCCTTGTCTTTGCTGATCTTGATCACCTGGCCGTTCTCGACGACGACCTTTGAGCCGCCTGGGCGCAGTGCCTCGACCACCTCGCCGGAGTCATCTTGATTGTAGAAGACCGAAAAGTCGGTGAGTTCTATGGCGATACTCGCCTTTTCATTCTTCGTCGCCTTGCGGATGATCGGCTTCGCTTCGATGAAGGCCACGTCGTAAAACTTCACCTGCCCCTTCTCCACTGCCTTCTTGTCGAAAACTTCGCGCGGAATGATACGGAAAGCGATGTCCATGCTCTCTGCCTTGAACTGCGAGAAATCGAGCCCCATTTCGTAGTCGAAACCGAGCACATCGACTTTGGTAATTCCTTTTTCCTTGCACTCTGCCACGATGTCATGCACGAACGTTGAAGACACAGGCGTATTGATAGGCCCGACGGCGACGAGGCGATCCCGCTTCTTGGCCACGATGTTCACAAAAGACTGCACCGGCTCTGCTTTGTAAGCGGCAAGAATGAGCGCCACGAATTCTCGCTCTTTGCGCTCGGCCTGCTTCTCTTTCTCCTCGGCACGCAAATCATCATTCGTAGCGAGAAAATTCTCACGCTCGTATCTACCGACATTTAATATCTCAAACGCGCGAAAGTCTTTGCGCTCCTTCTTCATCTCCCGCTGTACGCCGATGAGCCGCTTGCGAGAAGTGTGAACGCCAAACTTCCCCAAGTCCGATCCGATCCACTTACGCCCCAACTTTTCCGCCACAGCAAGCGTCGTCCCCGAGCCACAGAAAAAGTCGGCCACAAGATCACCTTCGTTGGAAGACATTTCTACAATTCTTTGCAAAAATTTTTCTGGTTTTTGTGTAGGATAGAAAGCCCTTTCATCAGACATCACGTTTACTTCTGAAATATCTATCCAATTATCATCAAGTGTGATTCCTTCTAATTCAGATAAATGGGTTTTGATTTTGAGTTTACCGTTTTTGTCTTCAAAAACTTTCCCGGTTTTCCTCATCTCCTCTATGGAAACATCTGATCTTGTACCGACTGGCTGATCATCTCTGTAAGGCCCTTTTCCGTCATTATCATCTTTATTAAATCTCAATTTGTAGTCTTCACTAAAAGGCAAGTACCGCCTGTTATAAATGCAGTTGTCTGATTTTGTATAGTATAGAACAGTATCGTGATTTCTAGCCATTTGATTTCCTTTTGCCTTTGCCCCCTTTACTGTTCCTCTTTTCCATATTATTTCATTACCAAAATTATCAGAACCAAAAACTTCATCTAAAACTAGTTTCATAAAAGCGCTGACACGATAATCACAATGCACATAAATACTCCCATTCTCTGCCAGCAAATCATGCATGAGACGTAGTCGTTCATAAATCATCGCAATAAAACTGTCAGCGCCCTTGCCCCAGGTGTCGCGATAGGCAATCTCTTCGATGACCGAGGGTTTTTTGGTGAAGCTCTCTTCCTCATCACCATCGCCAATCTTGATGTCCATTGAGAAATCCGCACCCACGTCAAACGGCGGATCGATGTAGATCAGTTTCAAACCTCCTTGTGCTTCTATTTCCTTGCGCATCGGGCCGTTCTTTAGAGATGAGAGGATGAGCTTGTTGTCGCCCCAGATGAGCTTATTAGTCCAGCCGGTGATCTGTCTGCCGGTGGTATCGAAGAGACTGTTTTGACTCCCAAATTTCGCATCGCTCCGTGGTTCGTCTATCTGCTCGATCACCTGAAAAGGCAAGACGACATTGGTGACTTCGTTGGTCTTCCCGTTCCAGACAAGCTCCACCTCGCGAGCGTCGTCAAAGAGCAGGAAGCGATACTTCTCAGGCAACGGCTTCCCCGCTTCCAACAGTCGTATGGCATCGCGCTTTTCGTTGTCGGAAAGATTCATAGATGTGTATCCGCACGAGTTGATGGCCCTGACATGGGGCTATGATACCGCATTGCGCGCACCGATGCGAACACGCCATCGTGGGCTATTTCCCTCTCGTACCCAACCGAGCAACTTTCGTAAGCCAGCGTTTTTTGCGGGCATCGGGAATGTTTTCAGCGGGCCCGAACCATGTCGTCCGTGTCGAGAATCCTGCGAACCACAAGATTCCCCACTTCAATTGCGCGTTCACGTTGCCCGGCAAAAGCCGTACGAGCAACGGCAACGTACCACTCGTAATAATGACACGTGCGGTTTTACCGCGATACAAACGATGCCAAAATATCGATCGCGCGCCGGATTTCATGCGCATATAACGAAACGCAGAACCCGGTAACCATGCACGATCAAATAGACCTTTAAGGATCGCCGGCATGCCGACCCACCACACGGGATGGATAATGACGACATGATCAGACCATTTGATCAGGTCTTGAAAATGTACGAGGTCCGGTTCGAGCGGCTGCATCGCACGATAGCCCTTGTGAAGGATCGGGTCGAATTGCATTTCACCTATGTTTTGTCGTTCGACTGTATGCCCTGCCGCCCGAGCCGCCGTCTCGTAGACGTCAGCGATCATACCGCAGACTCCTTCCGTATCGGGGTGCCCGAGGAGAATATAAATTTTCTTCGTCTGCATGATGGTCGTCACAAACTCCACGAGTCGTGCTCTTCTGCAGGTTCGTTCCCAAGCGCATCAGTACTAAAGGGATCCACCGCGGGTTTTTCCTCGGGATGATCCTGCTCTACCGCATCCTTGAATTCTTGTTTCAATTCTTCGTCGCTTTTTTCATTATTATTGAGAATGTCTTCCATAGTACTAATATTATAACATAGAAGCTGCAGATTGCGCAAGTTTTACGAGTGCCTCGGGATCATCATCATTCGAAACGTCATTGCGCTTTTCATAGCCGCATTTCACGCATCGATGCACGATCCGATACGCTGGCGAAGCGCCTTCAAGACGAGTCGGCTCCATCATTGCCAGACAGATCGCCGCACGATCTCCCGGATTGATATCGACGTGCTTGCTCCACAAACAATGCGGGCAATGGTTGGTATAGCCGTCGCCGGTAACAAATGTACCGCATTCTTCGCACACAAAATCTTCGACCATTCGGCGAAATTTCTTTTCCGACATGATTATTGCACGACAACTGAGTACGTATTTTGTACGGTCGCAGATGTCCCCTGTGCAGTACAGATGAGAGAGAATGTGAGGGTGCCGGTCGTTGAAGTTGTTACCAATCTGCTTCCTTCATTCGTATTCGCCACTTGAGTCGAATTATTCTCATAGACATGACAGGGGGATGCATTACTCATACCAACGGACGACCATGCGACCGTCACTGAAGTACCCCTCCTGACTGTTTTTGGTTGTGCAATGATCTGTGCAACCGCAGCGCCGGTCTGACCTGGCGACACGGTAGTTGCTCCGGTCGTCGAGGTAGTCTGTGTTGCACCATTGGAGTTTAACGAGTTTGTCTGAGATTGCTGTGAATTCTGAGATTGCTGTGAATATTGTATCGGTTGACCGTATGATGCGGACTGTGTGCTTCCAACTCCCGGCGTACTGCTAAAATTACTCACGCCAGAGAAAGGGCTGGAAACTCCGCCCGTCGAAACACCGCCATACGTGTTCGTATCAACAGAAAAGGGACTGACGATTCCAGAATAAAGACTCCCTACACCTGATGACCCTGATGGTGCTGCGCCGAGATTAGCCGCGAAGCGGTTCACGGTTCCCTGCAATGTTTGTCCTGCATATAAATTACCGTTATTAGCAAGAATATTCGCAGCAGAGGCCGGCTGTGTTTGATATAGAAAGTCGGCTGTCGACATATTTGGATTATTTATATATGCCCGAAAGAATTGTGCCGCACCGCCAGTGCCAAGGCCTTGCATGATGTAGGCTGCCGTACCTTGATCGATACCGGTTTGAGCAATGAGCGGACCATACTTGGCAAGATTTTGCGAAATATTCCAACCCGCAACTTGTGTGGCAACATACGGATTCAAGCGGAGACCAGGATCAATGGATCCGTTGCTACAATACTGCGCTACCTCGGCCACTCCCTGAGAACACATTTGTGTTGTTACACCGGCCCATGTTCCTGTCGTGTACTGAAACGGGCCGCATGCACTGCCAGACTTATTGCAAATCGAAGTACATCCGCCACTCTCAAAATTGCATATGTTTGCGAGGGCGCCTGGTTGTAGATTGTACTGTTGCTCCGTAGCGGCAATCATCTGTGCGTTGGCGCCACCTTTCAATGGTTGCGCTTGGGCCGATGCATCAGGTGCAGCGAATGTACTTGCTGCGCTTATGATGTTGTTGGCGGAATTTTGTTCGTCCGGTGTATACAAACTGGAAACCTTATCAGATACCTGTGCCGGCGTGAGGCTGGTGATGTCGTTGATCGTGGCTTGATTAAGCGTAATACCGGCAGTACTTGCAGCTTGCGAGATCTGGTTCGGATCCTGCGAAGCAAATGCCTTAAGAAGATCCTGCGAATTCGTGGTGCCGTTGGCGACATCAGCGGTGACGACTTTCTGGGCATCTTCAGAAGACACGCCGAATTTTGTGAGTGCCTGTGTGAGCTGTTGTTGCCCATCAAGTGTGCCAATATTTGCTTCCTGAATCGCCTTCTGTGCGATAGATTGCAACGCAAGATTTTTCATCATGTCAGGGGTATTGCCGGATGCGGTACTTAAATCTTTTTGATAGTTCGGGTCACATTTACTGATTGTTTTTGTTTGATTGAGGGAGCCGGAGAGAGAAATGACGACGGTCGTAATGCCACAATCCGGTGCAGAACAGCTATTTACTATGCATCCATTCTTCAAATCATTATTTCCGACTCGTCCGGTCTGCGTGATCGTTAATTTTGCACCGGTGGTATCGACGGTGACACTCTCACTGGTACATGTATCGGTGAGTCCGCCCGTCGTTGCATTGGCAGGTGCACCAGATGCCGCGTTCTTTTTATTTTGCGCTTGAAACAATTTGAGGATGCACGCCTTCGCATCGGCCGGTGTACTTGGCGCGATGTTTGCACCAGCAACCGCAGGTGTTGTAGCAGCTATCACCAAAAACGGAACGAGTACGGTAAATGCAACGCCGCTAACTAAAATGAGTACGGGTATGCGCATGCTCCTATTGTAGCCCGCTTACGCGGATATCATATGGTGATGTGTTGAAAACTATACACGCGTGCTACAACAAGACCACAACACGATTGCCGGAGCACTCGACGACACCGCGATCAACAATGAATTCCTTGGTACTGCCATCTGCCTCGCGGACAAGTATCGTACCTGGTTTCAACGTTACGACCAACGGCTCATGGTGCGGCAATACGGTGAATTCTCCGGATGCTCCGGGAAATGTCGCCGATACCGCGGCACCATCGAATCGCGTCTCACCTACCGAGGCGATCACAAGATGTAATGTGGTGGGATAGTCGGACATAATAGTAGTAGGATTTAAAAAAATCTGAGACTGTCAAAACAAATCTGAAGACGCCCCCGCAGTGCGAAGCACGAGGATAAGGCGTTCTGAAGATTTTGTTTTGATTGTCTCGCACATAAACCTCTTATGCGGCGATTACGTCGTCGACGCTACCCTTCATATAGAAGGCTTGTTCGTTGCGCGCATCGTGCTTGCCGTCAAGGATTTCAGCGAAGCTTCGAATAGTATCCGAGAGCGGGACGTATTTACCCTTTGCGCCGGTGAATACCTCTGCGACGTTGAACGGCTGAGAAAGGAAGCGCTGGATTTTTCGAGCGCGATACACGAGCTTCTTGTCCTCTTCGGAGAGCTCTTCAATACCGAGAATGGCGATGATATCTTGGAGGTCCTTATAACGCTGGAGCACACGCTTGGTTTCGTTCGCGACGCGAAAATGCTCTTCACCGACGATGTCCGGCGTGAGTGCGGTCGAGCCGGACTCAAGCGGATCGATTGCAGGGTAAATGCCGAGCGATGCCAATTGACGCGAGAGCACAATGGTGGAATCGAGGTGTGCGAATGTCGTTGCCGGAGCGGGGTCGGTCAGGTCGTCGGCCGGTACGTAGACAGCTTGCACCGAGGTGATCGAACCTTCGGTCGTCGAAGTGATGCGCTCTTGCAGGAGTCCCATTTCTTCAGCGAGAGTCGGCTGATAGCCCACTGCTGACGGTACGCGACCCAAGAGCGAAGATACTTCTGATCCTGCTTGTACGAAACGGAACACGTTGTCCATGAAGAAAAGTACATCTTTACCACCCTCGTCGCGGAATGCTTCCGCCATCGTGAGACCGGAAAGTGCGACGCGCGCACGTGCTCCCGGTACTTCATTCATCTGACCGAACACGAGCGCCGTCTTGTCGAGCACACCCGAGTCTTTCATCTCATGGTAGAGATCGTTACCTTCGCGGACGCGCTCGCCGACGCCGGCGAATACGGAATAGCCGCCATGCTCGGATGCGACGTTGTGAATGAGTTCCTGAATGATGACGGTCTTGCCGACACCGGCACCGCCGAAAAGGCCGACTTTGCCTCCCTTGATGAACGGCGCCAAAAGATCGATCGCCTTGATGCCTGTCTCGAAGACTTCAGCCTTCGTGGACTGACGGGTGAAAACCGGCGGATCGCGATGGATCGGAAGCCGTGCGGTATCTTGCGGAAGATTGGGCTTGCCGTCGATCGCATCGCCGACCACGTTGAACATACGTCCGAGAGCGACTTCACCTACCGGAACCGAGATCGGGGCACCTGTGTCAGTCACTTCCGTATCGCGCGCGAGGCCGGCGACGTCCTGCATGGCGATGCAGCGGACGCGATTGAGGCCGAGGTGCTGTGCGACTTCGAGAACAAGCCTTGGCTTGTTCTCGCCCTTCGAAGCCTCGGCGGAGTAGGGCAACGTAACCTCCAAAGCATTTTTTATTGCCGGCAGATGGTCCTCGAATCGGACGTCTACGACGGGGCCTACGATCTGTGTAATGGTTCCTTTTGACATAAACTATGTTTATATGTGATTGATAACCTTAAACTTAATAAGCGTCAAATATGTAACTAACATTACGACAAAATAGATACCCATTCCTGTCACAATATCTTGCCAAGTCCCAAAGACAAGTCCTGGAAAAAATCCACCAAGGATCATCTGAGTCACGAAATAAGAAAAGATACTATCAAGAACTACGTACACTTGATTCTTTGTTATATTCATAAGATTTTCAAGATTATAGGCTTTTGATGTACATCTGTCACTCTTATTTCATCGCCTCCATGCCACTCGTTATCTCTGAGACTTCTGCGGTGATGGCAGCTTGTCGGATCTTGTTGAAGGTGCGTGTATATGCCTTGACCATTTCATTCGATTTATCGGTCGCGCTCTTCATCGCGACCATGCGCGCACTGTGCTCGGAAGCCTTCGATTCGAGCATCGCGTGGAAGACGCAGATATTGAGGAGACTCGGTAAGAGTGCGGAGAGCACCGCATCGGCGTCCGGCTCGATGGTGTACGAGACCGGGCTCGGAGCTTTTATCTCTGTTGACGGTGCGTAACGACCGCGTGCAGGGCGGATTCCTGCGATCACTTCGGCGATGACGGCTGGCTTGATCGGAATAATCTGACGAGCGATCGGCTCTTGTTCGAAAGTCGAAATGAAATTCGTATACACGACTCTCGCCGTACTCACTTCTCCACTGCCGTGCCATTCGATCAATTTGTCAGTAACCTCACACATCTGCGCTTCGGAGACATCATCGCTCACGTTCTCGATTTTCATGCGAACATCGTAACCGCGATTGATAAAGTAATCTCCGCCACGACGACCGATTGCGATGATAATGATATCTTTCTTATCTCGCCCGGACGCCGCGATATCAGAGTCGACTCGGCGAATGACACCGCTGTTGAGCGAACCTGCGAGGCCTTTATCGCTGGTGATAATGACGATGCACAATTTACCGGCGCGATCTTGCATCAACGGATGTCGAGCAACTTCGACTGTTCCCGAAAGACGCTCGAGAACGGAGAGCGCTGCAGCTGCGTACGAGCGTCCACCGAGCGCACGCTCCTGACTTTTGCGCATCTTCACCGCCGAGACCGCCTCCATCGCATGAGTGACCGTCCCCGTCTTCTTATATGACAGTATCTTGATCTTTATGTTTTTGAGGCTTGCCATGTTAGAAGATGTTACGAACGCATGTGAGTTACAGATTCTTACATCCTGAGTTTGTCGAAGGATAGCTTATTTTG
>CAINVT010000010.1 GCA_903854215.1 uncultured bacterium
ACAAGTTTAGCTCTATTGACGTGCTTAGTACCGATACTTTCAACAATATCCAATCTCTGTTGCCCACTCTCGACATTTGAAATGTGAGACTGCGGCCGGCCGATTTTCTTTGCAACCTCAACCTGACTTAGTCGCGCTTCAAGACGAGCTTTCTTAAGTCTTTGTACAAAAAATGCGTATTCCTTAGTATGGATGGACTTTCCCATATCCTTAAGGCTCTATCCAAAAACTGAATATCCAAAATTTAGATATTGTGATATCGTCCTGAAATGGATGAGATAATTTACATCCTTAAAAATGAAGCAATGCCCGATCTGTGTAAAATCGGTTTTACACATAGGCTCAAGGAGCGCATGAGTGAGCTGAGTAAGCAAACTGGCGTTCCGCTACCTTTTGACCTGTTTTATGCTAAGAAAGTCCAGATTAGTGCACGAGAAATAGAACGCTGGCTCCATGAGCTGTTTGAAAAGGATCGCGTAAATCCAAACCGCGAATTTTTCACAACCTCTCCTGAGAAGGTAAAGCTGGCGATGCGTTATATAGAAGGAGAAGAGGTTGCACTTAAGGAGAACGTGATTGCAGAGACAGAAGTCGAGCTCAAGGCTCAGCGGGAATTCGCCAAACGTAAAGACAGATTTAATTTCAAACTGGCAAATATACCGATGGGAGCAGTTCTTACGCTGGCAGATGATGAATCAATAACGTGCACTGTTGCCTCTGAGATCAACAAGGTTAATTACATTGGCGAGATTCTTAGCATTTCTGATGCTGCCCAAAAGGCTCGAAAAAAGGAATACGCACATAGAGGGCCGCTGTACTGGATGTACCAAGGGGAAACGCTCGACGAACGCCGTCGCCGCATTGAAGAGAGTCATCTAATAGGAGTGGATAACTGATTACGAGAATTTCAAATAGGACGGTACAACACATGACGTATGACAGAACGCTCCGAAAATAACTTTATCCGTTTCCTGTGGATTGGAGCCGTGGTGCTCATTGTGACGCTCTGGGGCCAGAATGATACCCTTCAAAAGAAGGTGAAAGCTTGTGATTGGGAGATTGGGGTCGCGAATGATTCAATAGCTTATGCCGATCAGGAAATACAAGACGCACACGATAAGGCGTGGAGTGATTATCAGACGATGGGTTATGGCCTTCAAAAACTCGAAGGAGGTTATGTGCAGCGGCCTAACCCGTGCAATAAGGACTTTTCGGGTAATTTGAGCGATTATTCAAAACTATGATCATATGAGCGACAATTCCAAAATAATCTCGAGGTACCTACCCATAGCCATCATTGTTGTTTCGGTGATATGCATTGCTCTCCTTATTTTATCTAATCTTCGTCCGAATGGAGATCAGCAGGTGACGGATGCTGCAGCTACAGCTTCCTCACCATCCTTGGCATTGTCACCAGACTCGACGACCAATGTCACAACACAACCTTTGTATAAGGCAGAGCCGGACCTTTCTCCTAAAGATGTTCCAACTCTCTCGTTGGGAAATGGTAAGAAACTCTTTTTCGTCATACTTGATCCCGGGGCAGATTGTGGAAGTGGCGGGTGCACATACAGTGCCTTTGTTGGAACAAATCTCAACACGTTAAACCTTAAGAATCCGATTGGCGGATTTGATTCATACTCGCTTGATTGTTCGACTGACAAAGTAACAATGAGCAAGAATACGGATGGAACCGTGTTTGGATTCTTAAAGACGGATTCGGCGCATTCAATTGTAAGGATCTACTACCATCTCGACGCTACCCAAGGAACCGAGGATATTTATCACATAGCACAAGACGGTTCTCCAACGCTGATTGCGAGTTACGACAACACATGCGGCATCACCGTGCGGACACTGTTCCGCTCCTCAACCTACCCACCCAATTTAACAACCTACTAGTAACGGTCTAGGTGGCTTCTGATATATGGATACAGGAAAAGAAAAAGAAGAGTTTGAGCTACTTACTGTCAGCGAAGTAGCCGAGATATTAAAGATATCTATATCTGGAGTGCGACGCCAGCAACAAGAGCGGCATCTGCCCTTCATCAAGGTTGGAGGCAGTGTCCGTTTTGATAAAGCCGACATTATTAATTATCTAAAGAAACAGAGAGTTGAGGCGATCAGTAGATTTTGAGACTTGCCGGCCGTTGGGCTATTTATTAATAGCGCGTCAAAGAGCAACACGGGGCCGGCCGGTAAGTCTTAGAATCCAAGCGTAAGAGAGGCTCTCGTAATACTTCAGGAAACGGTTCTCTCGTCTTATTGTCGCTCTATTATTTTCTGAGAAAGAACGTATAGCTTGGTTCCAACTTCGGCCCAAACTCCCAGCAAAAGTATTACACAACAAATTTAGCTCTATTGACGTGCTTAGCACCGATACCGGTGTTGCAGGTCCCGATACTTACCAAGTAAAGGTAGTGACACCGAACGGCACCAGTAATGCAGAGAGTTTCGCTCTCACGCAATAAATCCTCGCAGTTTTGAAGCAAAATACCGCTCACAACAGGGCGGTATTTTGCTATGCACAGCTCATTGTCAATTCATCTTGAATGGCCTATACTACGCACGTGCTTGTGGGGCGTCAGCCCTATTTCGGCTAACTCATAAGCCGAAGGCAGGCACGACAAAGAGCGCCACCGAAGGGTGGTGTTTTTTGTTGCCCTAATCCTCATCGGGATTACCTTTCATCGTGCTGATGAGCTTCATGTCGCGGTATTTGTTGGTCGTCCACGCAGGGACGATACTCCAGAAATGGAGCTGGCCATTGTCGCCGATTTTTCTCACAATGACTTTTATCTTGCGTCCGTCAATGATGGCGATGATGCCCCAGTATTTTACGGGCTTACTTTTGCGAACGCGCTTCTTGTGGCTCTTCACTTCAAACTCCTTGAGTGTCTCCTCGTACTCTTGGTAGGTCGTCGAGCGCTCTACGAGCTTCACAGCCCGCGACAGAAGGTTGAACCGGAGTATCTGCGATGGACGCTCTCGCTCGCTGCGTGAACCCTTGAAGACGATGTGATTGAAGCCCTCGGCGGTAAAGTGAACGTAATCGTTCAACGTGGGCGAGAAAATCGGACCGATGCTTTGGTAGAACTTTTGCGCGTCCGTGTGTAGTTTTTCGTAGTTCGGAAGGTCTTCCATTGCGAGTAGTTTACACCGTTGCCATCAAATCTGGTATAGCGATTTTGTACCGAAAATCCGATGTACCATTGAAAAGTACGGTTCTAACATCGTCCACGTCCCGCAGCAAAAGTATTACACAACAAATTTAGCTCTATTGACGTGCTTAGCACCGATACTTGAATGCCGGAACGTTATTATTGGCGTTCGCCGACCTGGTCACTCCCGAGCTGAAAGCCAAAGCGAAACAGCTTAACGATCTCAAGGAGAAGCTCGAACCGCTGATGGATTATGCCGAGTGGGTCGGCGGATGCATCTGGCCCGAGGTATACAATCGCTTTCCGGAAACGCGCAAATACCCGCACCTGTCCTTGCGCGCCGACTGGTCAATCGTCGTCGTCGAGTCGGAACGACAGGACGACCTGGCGGATATGCTCAAGCACATGGCTGACCGTGGACTGGACGTGGACAGCCTCGTGGGCACGATGCCACGGCGGCGCGCTCACGCCTAGCCGCATCAGAGCGACTCACAATACAGACTCACTACTTCCGGGCAGTGAGTCTTTTCTTTTGCTATGATGGTTCCCACATCGTCCCAGACCCCCAGCAAAAGTATTACACAACAAATTTAGCTCTATTGACGTGCTTAGCACCGATACCTAAGCACCGATACTATGGGGCCCGTATGGCGGCACCCCGTGGATGCTCGCGCTAGATTGTTTGACAACATGAAGAAAAATTGCTCTCATTGAAAACGATATGCCAGAGGAAATAATGGAAAGTAATGAAATCCTTGCATCTATCAAGGACGCAACAAAGCGCCGAATGATTACTCCGGTGTATGGAGTCTTCACACTTTCATGGCTAGCGCTTCACTGGCAAATTATTTATGCGGCATTTTTTGTTAGCGAGGACAAAATTTGGCAATCGACGCATATGCTTCGAAACGAATATATTCACTCCCTTCTGATCAACTTCTCTGACCCTTGGTTTTACGTAAGCTGGATTCTACCATTCATACTCACATGGCTAATAATTTGGGAATTCCCTAAGTACATTGGCATCCCGGCGTTTAAGAAAGATCAAGAAGATCTCTCAAAAAAAGCAAGAATCCAACTTGAAGAACAAACGAAACTTGAAAGCGAAACTTTGGCAAAACTCAGAGCAACTAGTGAACGAAAAAAAGAAGAAAAGGAAATAATAAAAACAGAGAAAGAGATAGAACGTATTGATCCTAGGGCAGAGTGGAAACAGGAGTACGATCGATTTTCTAAAACCACACTTTTCAACATGCTTAGTTTTATTGTAGCTGCGATTTACGACTATCAAGGGAGAGTGCGGGTCTATGACCAGTTTGGCGATAAAATCGAGTTTCAAATTCCACAAAATATTCTTGTATATGCAGACACAAATGGTCTGATTCAATTTAAATCAAACCTTGTCTCAAATACAGAAACTATTGAGCTCACCGAAAAAGGACGATTCTTTGTGAAAGAATATTCCTCTGGAAAAAGTCTAAATTAGCCGGATTAGGGATTTATCAGAAATGATCTCAGCTATTCAGGCGAAGATAATAGATTGGATTGCTGACGAAGTACTCAAATTATTTACGCTTGTTTTTAAGTTTATTTCCCCGATTAAAATTTCGCCAAAAGTAATAACAAAAAACAGCGCTGATGACTGGAGTGAGATACGTACTCTAAGAATCCAAAATAAGTTAAATAGTGAGCTATTCGATATATACATCGAAGGACACTCAAAAGCGAATTTCGATATTACAATGATTTCGAGTGATGCCCCGATCGGTAAAACAGTGGAACATATGGACATAAATACCAATCAGATTGCTGTTCAAGCCATAGACGAGAGAACAGGCAATCACGTATGGATTTTCAGAGTCCATAAACTGAGTGCGAAAGAAGAATTAAATTTACGCATTAAAGTGAGTAACAAAGACAGCATTCACTTTAAGATATTGCAACATAGTTCAATCGAAATTCCGGTCAGAGAAAATAAGAAGGGAGTGGTTGAAATACCATTTAAAATCAAGAAATATGAAAAAATATCAGTCAAAAAATAATTGGCTCAACTTTTCCGGCAAAGTCTATCAAATATGAAGAAATTACTTACAGGAAATTGATAATCAGTCTCGTTATTTTTTGTATCATAAACGGAGGCGGGGGTGTTTATCAATTCTGACCGAAGCGAGATACAATATGGGCATGGATATACCCGAAAACATCATTAAAGAAATTGTTGATTCAATAAAAAGGGGTGACATAGACAGCAGCAAACTTTCCGAGCTGAATGAAATTATAGCGAACAGTACCCCCTCAGGAGACGTTGATGCTAACGTTAAAGCCAGGGCTCTAATAGAGAATATAAATACAGCTTTTCAGACAAAGGAGTTCGGAGGGATACATTTATTTTTGTCGAGAAGTCTCAACGATGAAGTTTTTGTTTTGGGAACGTCAACTAAAGGATTTTCGAGAAGCGTAGCGAGAAAGAACAGTATTGTACCCGGGAAAAGTCTCATTGGGAAAATAGCGGCCAGTTTTGCTGAAAAGTTAAATGCTAAAGCAATTAAGTACGAGCAATATACTGCTACCAATAAACTCGATAATTGGACTAGATTAATCAATACTTCCTTAAGTTTTGTAGATGTGGCCGATTTTACTGCAACACGACTTGCCGGGACACCTTCTGCAAAGAGTTTAGGGTTAGATGCGACTTCGATTTTCAAGGATGCCGTAAGAATTGAGCCCAAAACTGAATTAGGGAAGATCACCAGGGAAGAAGCCCAAAGAGAACTATTGTCGAAGCATGTTGCCTAATAGCGAAAACAGCCAGTCTCCATGACTTACGTGATTGGGCTCGTTTCTTGCAAAAATGTTCCAACGTCGGCCCAAACTCCCAGCTTGTTTGAGATAGATTCGGATCAGTGCTTTTTGCGGTCAATTCATGAAAGATTCATACATTGGCGCTAGGATAGATAGGAAAAAACTCTATGAATAGCAATAAGAATCTCGCCGGTAAGATACTTACCTATACCGTCGCGATATTCTTATTCGTCATCGGTATCGATAAGGTCGCGCAGTTGGATTTCATCTCCAATTGGCAGACCCTTGTCGGTCCGTTCACGCATTTTTTATTGCCCCTGAGTGCAGGATCAATCGTCACGGTAGAGGGTGTCACCGAGATCCTGCTCGGCATACTCTTGCTTACGCCCTGGAAAAGAATCTCCCTTGTCATTCTCGTGGTGACGATACTGATCGTGATCGGAGACCTCTTTTTCCTGCATTACTACAATCTCGCGATACGGGAGATCATACTCGTCAGCGTCTGTTTCGTTATGTATCTTCTGGATGAACGGACTGCGGAGCGAGGCGTTGTTGCATTGTCCACGGCGAGTCAAGGCCTCGTTCATAAATAGCGTGCTCACTGCGGTGAGCATTAAGGACGTGGCACAAGAGCAACTGTCACAAATAATGGGTACATTACTTGTGGAAAAGCCCTTAGGATAGCTCACGTCCATAAGAAAGGTTCCATGCGCCAGATATTACGTACCTGCTTGGAGTAGTGTCCGAAGAGTGCGGTGTCGGTACGTATTCTAGTCTTCACGAGAGTCTCATGATGTATAGGCTAGTATGTTTAGAGAAGTCACAACTCTGCTTTTTTGAGCCCTCGGAGTTTTGTCTTTGCAGGTCGACTTTCGTTTCGAAAAATTAAAAGCTAACATAATTCATATATGAAAGGCTATGTAACAAATATCGAGAAGGATTCTCTCGACAACGAATACTTTCGTAAAGTTCTGTATACCGATGAGCGCCTTCAGCTTGTCGTTATGAGTCTCAATCCGAATGAAGATATCGGCGCGGAAACCCATCAGCTCGATCAATTCATACGGGTAGAAGCCGGCGATGGTAAGGCCGTCCTTGATGGAGAAGAGCATGCGCTCCCGACCGGCTCGGTAGTTATTATTCCAAGTGGAACAAAACACAACATCATAAACACTTCTTCTGAAAATCCTCTTAAACTCTATACGCTGTATGCGCCGCCTAATCATAAAGACGGGACGATACATAAAACCAAAGCGGAGGCAGAGGCCGACGAAGAGCATTTTGACGGCAAAACGACTCTGTGATCCCTCCTCATCATTCAGCTTGTGTCGTAATTCATTTCTCTAAACCCATACGCTCGAAAACAGGGGTAAAGAGCGGCTCCAGAACCATAGCACCGGCAGTGCTGAGGTGATCCTCATCGCGATAGATGAGTCTTCCGCCGCCCTCTAGTTCGCAGAGACCGTCCGTTTTGCACAATATCGTCGCGGGGTCGATGATGTGTACACCGGGCAGTGTCGCGAGACTCGCTATCACCAAATGGGGAAGTGCCTGATACGCCTCATTATCTTTGGTCGATATGGCCAGAGATTGAATATCCCGTCCTGAATGCACCGCGCGATAAAATGCGTCGCGGGTATCGAATTTGAATTGCTCCGGAACTTGCTCGACGATATAGATAGCGCGCGCCTCGCGCGACAGTTCTTGCACTTTGGTCGTGAAATTTCTTTCGAAAACAATTTCCGCTTCCGCAGATGACGTCGATGGACTGTTTGAATCCGTAATAAAAGCCGTATGCAATCCGCGTTGCCCTCCTTCCACGTAATAACTCCAGCGGGCTACAAGAATGATATTTTTGATATTGTTGTCTTTGATATATTGAAGTGCGAACGCATTCTCTGCATCGCATCCTGCGGCGGGAGGCGTTTGATGAACACCTTCGATCGGAACACAGTCAGCATCATCGAACACAACTCCTTGTGTATGGTAGGTCAATCCGAGTAGCTCAAACAGCGGAACGAGCGCGTCCGCATGACTGTCGCCCCACACCATGAATGTGGGCTTCGTCGTCGCGTTCGTATATCCGATCCTGCACAAGCCGCCGTAGACTGATGTATCGCCCGGTTTCTGAAAACATTCCGCACCCCACGGGACATTTCCATGTGATGCGAGCAACATATTTTTCGCGGCAGGAGGGATCCGATTAGTGGCCGAAGAAGATTTATCTATGAGAAATCCAGAAACGGCTAGCAATGCCAAAGCGGCAAAGCCGAAAAGAAAGACCATGCTTCTTTTCCGAATGAGGGTCTTTTTTCGAAAGGGCGTCTCAACGAATCGGTATGAGAGCCATGCAATAACGACCGCACCGGCGATGAGTCCCGCCATGGCAATTTTCGAAAGCGGGGTAGGGGAGGCAAGATTTGCGAACACAAAAAGAGGCCAGTGCCACAGGTATAACGAATAGGAGATGAGACCAAACCAGATCAAGGTCGGATACGAAAAAAACTTTCCCGACATGGTCGAGCGATGTTCATTTGCCACAATGACGGCCACGGCACCGAGGGTCGGCAGAAGCGCCGCGATGCCGGGGAACGCTGTCCCGTCGTTAAAAAGAAAAGCTGATGCGACGATCGCAATAATTCCCGCGAAGCCGGTAACCTCGGCAAGAATCGTTGATTGTATCCTGATTGTGTAGAGTGCGATCACAATGCCAAGTGCAAGCTCCCACGCCCGGGTCGTCAGCAGATAAAAACCGGCGGTCGCGTACTGAGTTCTCCAATAGATCGTATTGGGAAAGAAGGGGATCTTAAGAACCGCGCCTGGTGCCGCGTCGACGAACCATATATTGAGAAGAAAAGATGCAACTGCGAATACGATGACCGTCGCGAGCAGGATTCTCCGCCCCTCCCACAGATCGGAAGATATAATGCGTGCCCGCACAGATCGCAGCCATGGAATTATGCGACTGCGCCGCGCAAGCCATACGCACAGCACGAAGATGAAGGGAAAAAATATATAGAATTGCTCTTCGACCGAGAGTGACCACGTATGCAGGAGCGGTGAAAAACTCGACGATTGATTGAAATAGTTGTCCGTCAGCATGAACAGCATATTCGATGTGAACACACTCTGTGCAATGACTGCGTTGCCGAATAAAAGATAATCCGGCGGATACAACATCAGTACCGCAGCCGCGATGATGCTGCAGAATATGACCACGAAAAGCGCCGGAATAATTCTGCGTACGCGACGTTCCCAAAATCCGAGCAGTGTGAAGGTGCCTCCCCGTATATCGCGAACGATGACAGACGTGATAAGAAAACCGGATATCACAAAAAATACATCCACACCGATAAATCCGCCGGTAACCGCGAGGAGCTTTGCGTGATACAGGACTACCGCAATGACGGCAACGCCCCGCAGCCCATCAATGTAGGGGCGGTAGGGTATTTTGTTAATATCCTTCGAGTACGTCATTATAAGAAAGCTCGTTGCTTGTAAAAAACGTATCAAAGAGACGTCAACAATCACGCAATCACGCAATGACCGAGATTATGTATGTTCGAGCAACGAAGCCATCGCCTTTACACTTTTTGCAATCGCGCCCGCAGACTTTTTGATCGCGGCAGATCCCGTGCCCGGAGTCTCAGTATACTGCAACAATAGTTGCGCTTGCATGAGTATCGAAGAAAGCCCGTTTCGCAAGTCATGAATCAGCTTCCGGTATTCAAGTTGCCCGACGAAGTCGCCACCCGCTCCAGCCACTTGTGATTCCTTTTTTTGTTTAGACATATTTTTTGCTCGTGTAGGTAGCGACCGTACTGAGCAAGTCCTTCATATCAAACGGCTTAGCGAGAAAACCGTCGGCCCCCGCCTCCTCGGCGATCCGCTGCGTATCTTTGTTCGCGGAGATCATAATTATCGGTATATGCCGGGTCAATGTATTGGACTTCAGCCCCTTACATATGTTGCTGCCATTCACACCCGCCATCCACAAGTCCAATAAGATCAAGTCAGGCAGGTATTTCTGCGCAAGCTTCTCGGTGTAGCCATTCACGGTTGTTTTCACATCGTAGCCGGAGTCTTCAAGAATCAAAGTGATAGCCTCTAGAATCGCAGGATCGTCATCCGCAACCAGCACCTTCTTTTTGTCAGATCTGCCTTTCCGTTCTTCCAAAAGAGAGTTGGTCTTTCTCCGTACGGTCGTGCTGCGTTGTATGGGCAATGTAAAAGCAAATGTTGAACCATTTTTCCCGGTGCTTTCTGCCCATATCCGTCCGCCATGACGTTTAACTATTTCGGACGAGATGAACAAGCCTAATCCCAAGCCGGCATACGTATCTTCCGCATCGCCAACCCGAAAGAAACGCTCGAAGACCTTATCTAAGTGTGCTTTCGCTATTCCAATGCCAAAATCCTGAACACTGAGCGTTATTTCTTTCTTATCTACGGATGTAGAAACGATGATATTCTCGTTATGCGGAGAATATTTGATCGCATTGGATAGAAGATTGGTGATTACCTGGCCTATCCTATCTCGATCCCCGTCAACGATATTCGTTACCGTCAGCTTCTTCGTGATGCAGTGTTTCGTGGTGGTCAGCTGCATTTCGTCGATAATTTCCATTGCCAATACATTAAAGTCAAACGATCCTTCGTGAAATTGAAGCTTTCCTCCATCCATCCTCGTCACGTCGAGAAGATCGCCGATAAGTCCGGTGAGCTTCTTCAGCTGTATATCCATCTTCGCGAGCATTTCTACGGCGCTTGTATTTCCCTCTCTTTGAAACCTGCTTTGCAGGACTTGCGCATACGCCTTGATGCTCGTAACGGGCGTCTTTAATTCATGCGTTGCGATGCTGATGAAATCATTCCGTTGCGTTTCCAAAAGTTTGCGTTCCGAAATATCACGATAATTTATGACAATTGCGCCCACGTTCGGATCATTGAGCAGATTGGTCATGGCCGATTCGATCCAAATATGCTTCCCGTTCTTGTGTAGGACTCGGTAAACGGCATGCTCGGTGCTCCCGGGTTCCTTCAGGAGTTTTTGGAAGAGTTTGGTGACAAACTTCCTATCATCGGGCGGAGCAAGATCAAACGGATTCGTGAGTTTCTTGAATTCTTCGGGCGTATATCCCATCAATCCCAGGGTTGCAGGACTTGCATACGTCACTTTGCCTTTTGAGGTGACCAGCGCAATGGCGTCTGCGCTTTTTTCGATCAACGCGCGGAATCGTTCATCCGATATGGCGTCTGCATTGTCTGTCGGGAGTTTATTTATTTTCGAAGTTTCAGCAGGTTCCGTAGTGGTCTTGGGCTGAGTCATTAGTTTGGCAAGCTCCTGTTCCTCGAATCGCCAGTCGCCTCGCGTACCTACCTTCATTCCTACCAGCGTCTTATTGATCGCCCACCTTTGAATAGTGCCGCGATTGACACCCAGGAATTCCGCCGCTTGTCGGATGGTGAACAGCTTTTTCGTGTTAATACTCATAGGGAATAGGTGAGAGACTATCTCAAACTATGGCATACCCTAGCAAACCAACATTAAAATTTGATTAAGAGACCGAGTACACGAACGGAATTGACGACATAGTTCCGAACACCGAAAAGCTCATCGCATGGCTCGGCGACACCTGAGATTGGTGGTGAGTCGGGGAAAACTCAATAATATTGTAATTCGGATGGACTCTTAGTTCCTCCACGAGTGCTACAAGTCCTTGAAGCTTCTCGGGAACTTTGCGCACCTGATCTGCTCGATAATAGGAACGCGGGGCAACAAAGCGAATCGGACATTCCTTAGGTGCCGGGTCCGTAAGCGCTGCAATAATGGATGTATCGAAGCCTTGCATCTAACTCTCCTGCTTGATCGGCTCCAGTGCCTGACGAAGAGCCTACCATACCTTACAAACGGTTCCAATGTCGTACCAAATTCTCGGTATCACAGTGATGCGGCTCAAAATTGAGACGATACCTGACGCAAATGTCATGCCACTATCTTATCGGATTTTCGCCGCGAATGAGGCGGACGAGTATCACGATGATAGCAATCACCAAGAGGAGGTGGATAAATCCGCCGAGCGTGAACGACGTCACGAGTCCGAGTAACCACAAGATGATAAGGATAGCTGCAATGGTGTACAACATAAATATAAATGATCTAAAAGCTGAATTATTAAAGTTCGCAGGTGAACTAGGTACATTGTCACTCTATTTGGATTAAGACATCATGAATCGTGCGCACATGTACGGTGTCGTTGTGATAATGATATAGTTACTCTCGATATGAACATGAAGAAATTCCTATTTTACATTACCAACAACGAGGAGGTCTCCCGACACGAGGAGGTATTTGATATCGGTTTCTTTATCATCAACACCTTGGCGCTGATATTGGGAGGCGCGTATCTCGCATACGTCGGCGATTGGGCATGGATTGCATTCCTGGTGATCGAATACACATGGGCGATGGACACGATGCGGCACAACAGATCGTAATTCTCCGTAAATATGGGGGACAGTTTATAGTCACCATATTCCCCCCATATCTTTCGATGCATTTTTGTGGGAAGTGAAAAGAAAGCACAATGCCTTGTTCTAAGGTTAAACCTTAGATGTGTCCATATTTGTAGCCCCATTCCGCAGGTTTAACCTGCGGGAATGCTAAAAGTTCAAAAGTCGCCTTGCATATTTTGCGGAGGAGTATACTTATGGACATGAAAGTCCTAAAAATCAGTCTGTTGGTCGTCATCATATTACTCGTCATAGTAATTGCGGCGGGCGGTTATTTGGGATTTGTGCCGGGGATTCGAACGCTCTTCGGCAGTGATAAGCCGCGTGATCTGGGTGTCGTCGCGAGTGCACAGAGCTTCGCGAGCGGGGAAGCGAAGATCGGTCTCACACGACAAGACGCGAACGCCGCATCGGCTGCTACGGTCACGTATCAAGGGGCGCATCAGGTCAACGTCTCTCTCACAAGCGAAGAGCTCACGTCGCTCATGCAAAACGGCTCGTGGAAACATACCTGGCAATACAATCCTATTGCTGATGGTTTCCAAGTGAAGTTCCATCCGGATGGTACGGTCGAAGCATCTGGTGTCATTGATCGGACAAAGCTCATGGGATACCTCGTCGCAACGGGATTCGAGGATGTTCTGGGGTATGTAAATTCGCTCGGATTCTTGCCCGACACCATTCCATTCTATGCGAGCGGGTCCGGAAGCATCATCAATAACCATGTCACGGTCTCGATCTCGAAGGCAGAGCTCGGTCGCATCAGCCTTCCGACCGACGCTTCGGCCATGCAGGTGGTACAAAATGTCGTCGAACGCCGCATCGCGGGGATATCGGGGCTTGATGTCGCTTCGTTGAATTTCAACGGCGGTACCTTGAACTTCAAGGGAACATATCCGTCGGTCATCAAATTCTAATCGAGAGATCAAGTCCGGCTCTGGCTCATGATACTTTCATGTATCCGCGATACGCTTGCATCGTGGCATCAGGCGTACAAGGTGTACGCTTGCCGACAACAAAAGGTATATTATTATTACGTAGTAGCTAACTATCTCACCTATGTTTAAAAAAGTACTATTCGTCGGCGTCGGTACAGCGTTTCTGGTAGCGCCGTTCGTTGCTTCTGCGACGACCATCAGCGACTTGCAGGCACAGATGCAAGGGCTCCTTTCGCAAATTCAGACGTTGCAATCGCAAAACGGCTCATCCGTTTCCGGTACGGTTATCTCGAGTCCGGCGATGCCGCCGTGTCTTTCTCTGAGTCGTTCACTCTCGATCGGCATGCGCGGAAACGACGTCACCGCGCTGCAGCAATTTCTCTCTTCACAAGGATATTTCAATGTTTCGGCGACCGGATATTTCGGCGTATTGACCAAAGCTGCTGTAGGAAATTGGCAGTCTCAAAATGGAGTCGCCAATCTCGGTAGTGCAGGCTACGGCATCTTCGGGCCGTTGTCCCGTTCATATATGCTTCGATCATGCGGCGGTACGACCACTGGCACGAATTTCTCCGCATCACCGACCAGCGGTGCGGCTCCACTTACGGTGCAATTCACATCATCTGTATCGCAGGGAAGTTCTATCGGCAGTACGGTGAACTTCGGCGACGGCACGAGCGGAACACTCGCATACGTACCGGTATGTTCGAGTTGCAACGCGATGGGCACCGTCTCGCATACGTACGCATCGTCCGGCACCTATACGGCCACACTGACGGGCGGCGCGTGTTCATGCCCCTTGGACGGCATCTGTAATTGTCCCAACATACAAATACTTGGCACCGCGGTAGTCACGGTCGGCTCCACTACGGTTGCTCCCAGTATCCAGCAATTGAACGCGCCCGGCACCGTGACGCTCGCACCGGGCGGTATCGCCGAGATTCGCAACGAAAGCATGTACTTCACGTTGCAAGGGCTTTCGGCATATTCGGCAACGATACAGATCACGCCGGTCGGCTGCTGGAATTCATTCCCGTCCGATACGCCGCCCGCGATGCGTTGCATGATCGCGATTATGCCGATACCGTCGCAGACGCTTTCTGCAGGGCAAACGTACACCGCTGCGAACTACCGCATTACGCTCACGCAGATCGGCAACGGCACGGCGATGTTTTCAGTCAGCGCATCTTCGGTACTGCAGTAGGGAAGGATGGAGAAAAGTATCTCACTTCATTGTTCCAGAGCTACGTGCAGACTATGAGAGACGATAAAAGTTAGGCCTCGTTCATACATATAATGTGCTCACTGCTGTGAGCAGTAAGGACGTGGCACAAGGGCGACTGTCACAAATAATGGGTACATTATTTGCGGAAGAGCACTTAGTCTTTGAAGTTGCTTGTGCATTAGTAGGAGCGGGGTAACATATCATATATGTTCAAAGAAACTTTTGGGTGGGGCAACCTTATACATAATGACAAGTCCGAGAAGTCCGAAAAGCCAGAGGAGTCCGAGATCGTCCAAGCGCCCGTAGAAAAAGAGCGTACCTACGCTCAGTATCAAAAAGATGGTGGCGTTATTGATGAGACAAATTACTTGAGCGCATTGGATCGAGCAAAGTCCGAGACGACACCAAATGCACCGACCGTGTTGCAGGCAGAATTGATGGCCCGAACTGCCGGTATCGAACTGCAGTCAAAAGACGACGGTATCGATCAGCGCGTCGCGCTCTATGCAATCTTGCGCGGAGACGACAAGCCAAAAGATATCGAACATCATCACAGCCAGATGAGTGATCAAAAATTGTTTGCGGAAGTTTTGCGTATGACGGGGGATACTGATTCATTGACAAAATTTCTTGATGCAAATCCGAGTCTCAAAAGCGTCGAGGTGGCGGCTTCGTAAAAATAAAGAAGTCTGACGCCGACTGAGGCCGCACGCAGCCTCAGTTAATGATGGAGATTTCATTATCGGGCCAAGCGCTCCGCAAGCTCGTTCGAGTGTACCGGCTGATTTTTTTCGTTCAGAATCCTGCTTGTTCGAGCAGTGTGCGCATGTGAGAACGTGCCTCGGCCATACCGGTGCGGATGGTTCGTTTATTTTGCGTAAAGACCGATACGCGATCGTTTGTCCAAATGATGAGGTGTGGGATCTTTGAGTCACGCACATAGGCAAGCTCCTCAATAAATCCTTTGCCGTCCCCGGTAGCGGATTCACGGATAAAAGGAGACATGAACGGATAGGTAAGTATGTTGATGAATCGATACCAGATCGGAGATACGAGCATACGCGGACGATTGGCAAGAACAAGCAGATGCGTCGGTGCGAATTGTTCGATTACTTCTTTGGCAGGAAGGGGGAGTGCCACGCCGCCATCGATGTATCGTTTATTGCCGAGAAGTACCGGCTTCCGATAGAAGTGCGGGATTGCCATCGATGCCTCGATCGCCTGCACGCTGTCGGGAACGGCTCGCTTCGCATCGACGAATTCACCGTGTCCGTCCTTTGCGTCCGTTACAACGACGAAGAACTCTGTCGGAGACGCTTTCAAACGCTTTTGATCGAGTTGCTTCAATCCGACTGCACCGCGCATAACACGGGCGAGAAATGCAACATCGGCTCCTGAGCCGCCAAAAAGCATTCGACGAATAGAAAAGAATTCTCTCCCGATGCATTCTTCATAATAAAAAGTCGTACCGAGTGCCGCTTGCTTCGAGAGGAAATATGCACAAGTTGCCGCACCAGTCGATATTCCGACGCAACCGGCAATTCCGTCGGTGAGCGCAGATGCTTCAAGCTGAGTCACTGCCGCGGCACCATAGATACCGCGAATACCACCGCCGAGAACGAGAAGCCATGGCCGATGAGGCGACGTTCCACCTTGGGAAAGTGTCTCGGCGCGCTCTCCGATCGCGCGCAAGACCGTGATATCGCCTTCTGCATCGAATGAGGATGTCATATGCATTGAGTATACGCGACATGGCGAAACAGATGAAGTAAGGCGCGTACTTTTTTCTCATCTAAAAATCTACCCCGTCGCATACTGGCGATGCGGCGGGGTATAGATTGCTCAGAGGAAACCTTCCGATTCAAGTTGGCGGGCTAGAATTTGTGCGGTTTCATCGCGATCGTAGTCGGTGTGTATGACCCGGTGCGCCCACATATTATACAAAGGGTCACGTCTTAGATAGAGGGTTTGCAATGACTCGCCGGGGGCAAATACAATGCCTCGTTTCTGTCCGCGTGCGATTCTTTGTGCGATTCTTTGCTCGAGTGTCCCGAGCGTTGCTCTCAGGTAGACAATTGCGAGACTTTCCCGCTGAAGGCATGCCAATCAGCGTAACGAACTTTGGAAGCGGGTGGGCGCTCATTGCATCCTCCTGACTCGATTCAACTGTCGCTACTCTGCCACAGGGATCGGAAAATGTAAACTTTTGTAGCTTCGCATCCTATAACAATAAAAAACGAATTCGCGGTATACTTGTTATATATGAATTCATATTCTCAGTACGGAACTTACAAGAAGCCTTCATGGGCGCCACCCGCGTGGCTTTTTGGTCCGGTATGGACGGTGCTCTACATACTAATAGCAATATCTTTTGGTTTCGTTGGCTATCAATGGATCAGTGGCGTCGTTTCCTTCGCAGTAGTACTTCCATTTGCGCTCAATCTTATTTTCAATGTTTTATTCACACCGATTCTCTTTCGCTTGCGCAACTTTACGCTCGCGTCGGTAGATGTGATCCTCGTGCTCACGACGCTTGCTTGGGCATTGCTCGCGATCTTACCGCTCGCACCATGGGTGGCATACATCAATATTCCGTACCTCTTATGGACGAGCTTTGCTTCGGTACTGCAGATCACTGTGATGATCATGAATAGAAAAGGGTAAATAACATGTGCGCCACGTTTGGTCACACATAATTTCTTGATTCAACAGAATCACCTACCGTGTGCTGAGATTTTGCGCGAAGCTATGCACTTGATTTTCTAACTCGCACTGCTCGCAAGAAAATCTACGCCCGTTTCGGCACCGACGTGCCTGCGGCTCACAAAAAGTATCTCGCATTTGGTCACACATAATTTCTTGCTAGAAATTTGCGCGACCCCGCCTCGCAGCCAAGCTGCTCCGGGGCACAAAATGTGCCCCGCACGCTTGGTCACGGATATTTTCCTGCTGGAAAATTCCGCGACCCCGCCTCGGCACCGACGTGCCTGCGGCTCACAAAGCTGCGCTCGCTCGCTTTGTGCCCCCACGAGGAATCGAACCTCGATCATAAGCTTCGGAAGCTTACGTTCTATCCATTAAACTATGAGGGCTGTCTTGACCACACGCAAGGCACTGTCATACCGAGCGATTGGATAGGGGAATAGTATAGGCAATCAGATAAATATACAAAAGAAGCGACCGGCATCGTAAGGACGATGTCGGCCGCGGGTCATGCGAACATCGCATGGAACAGTCTCGTAAGGGCAATCCCCACTTCCTTGAGCGCACGAAGTCTCGAAGGAAAGATGTCGTCGAACAGATCGAGCAGCATGGGGTGACCGTGATGCTCATTGATGAGCTGCACGAGCCCTTTTCGTCCGAATGGTCGAAGCCCGAATCCTTCCTCATATTCCGAGCGAAGAAGGGACTCGGATATTCGCCGCTCTTCGTCTTCTTCGATTACACAGTAGAACGTTGCAACGAGGCTTCTGCCGGTGAACTTACCTTGACTGACTTCTCCGAACGTATACAGATGAGTAGCTATCGAAATGAAACGATTCGGCGATATACACACGTCCGTTTCGCGCTGAACGTTCATAGAAATCGCTTCAGGTAACGTTGACGCATTGAATGGGATTCGTCCTCCGATGATCCACTCGCTTTTCATCGGCTGAACGTTTCGCTTCGCAAGTAGGATTTCCTTCCGTGCGAACAGGCGTCGTGCGCGTGCCGGTACGAATACGACATCGACGCACGATACGACCGTCTTCCGCACGATCGTGGCATATGTCGCAGCGTCGATTTGACCCGGATTGACGAGCGCGATTGGACCTGCGTGCGTCGGATCTTTTTGGTAGGACCGGAAAGTCATGGATCCCTCCCCGTCGGTCGGTGTTAGTCTGAAAAAACAGTAACACAAACAAACACTTAGTCAAACTATTTCTCTGTCACGGATTTCTTTGCTATCATATGCATGTTGGGCCGTTAGCTCATCTGATACCCGTTCGACTGAACGTGTCTGCCGTTCGTGTGAGGAACGCTTTGAGTTTGACAGTCCGATAACTTCGTAAATGGGCCCATAGTATAGCGGTAGAACAGTTCCATGGCATGGAACAGGTCGGGGTTCGACTCCCCGTGGGTCCACAGAAATAAGGAGCGATGCGACTATATTTCGTAGGATGTCGCAGTACTCTGCGACGCCACCGGATTACGAGGGTAGTCGCACGCGTCTCTTTAATTCGAATCGATTCCGCAGATGATCGCATTAGTTTTTATTGTAGTAGTCAGATACGAACGCACATCATCGATGTTGCCGATCTTGTTGATGAGACCGTTTTGTAGGGCTTCTTGACCCGTGAATGATGAGCCGTCGGCGAGTGCGAGTATCGACGAGGTGCTTATATCGCGGTTGCCGGCGACGATGTTCACGAACTCATTGTAATCAATTTGCAATTGTTGCAAGGCAAGCGCCCGTTCGTCGGCTGTCATCGGCTTGTCGGGACTGAACATGTCCTTATATTTTCCGATCGAAAGTTGGTTGTAGGTCAGTCCGCTTTCCGCGTTCTGCTTTGCGTTGTCGACATACGATTGTGTGATGCCGATATCTCCGACATCTGAGAATGCCGAAGCGAAGATCATGTTCGCGCCTGATGCGGCCATATAGGCGGCTGAATCACCCTCGTCACGGATCAATGCAACAGTAGGCTTTGAAGCTCTTTTGAGCGCCGCTTGGATTTCTTCGCCCGCGACCGGTGAGCCTCCGGGGGAGTCGACCTCAAGCACGATGGCTTTGATCGATGAGTCAGCGGAAGCATCGCGTATCGATCGTGTTACATCTTCTGACGCCGTTTGGTCGTATGCGTTGTTCGTCGATGTACTTTCTGAATCGGGAATGTACGTTGCCATTTCTCCATGCAGAGGAATATAGGCGACGTCGCATGAAGGGTGACGACGACTCGGAACAGCGATTAATACAGCTAATAAGGCGATGATAAGAACACCTCCAGCGATAGCCACGACTTTTGCGGCGGACAAATTAATATACATGCCACCAGTGTCTCACAATTCTGGGAGATTTTGTAGCGGCCCGCTTCTGGTCACTGCACTGGCGCTGGAGGAGGAATGTCGTCAGAATCGCTGTCGCCGTCCATAGGATGGATGCCGAACGCGTTGAGCATGCCGTGATCGAAGATGCCGACGACAAAAAGCTTATCGCCGATGTGTATCGAGCTTGTCGCTACACTCGGCGGTAGGACGACGGTAACTTGTTTTGATTGTTCGTTCGGAATATTTTCTTGCATTGTCAGTACATTGCCGTTTATGGCGAGCACGACACACGGACACGCTCCATTTCCCGGTGTCGGCGGCTGGCGGCCGTGATCATAAAAGTCGCCGATGATCGGTAGACCGCTATCACGCGCACCGCGCAGTATCGTATCGCTCACGTGATCGACATCGATCATACTGCTCACTGAAAGGATAATCACGAAGATTCCAAAAAGAAGATACAAGAAAGGGCTACGATACCCGAAGCGGAATTTGCGCAGCATCCACTCGAGTGTGACGATGCTTGCGATATCGAGGGCCAGGAGTGGCCACGGAAAGAGCTGCAAGAAGATGAGCAAGCCCGACGGTCCGAAGCCCAAGAGCGCCGTCATATATGAGGTACGGATCGAAAAGAGGATGAAGCTGCCGATCGAGACTGACAAAAGTAGCGTGAATATGGCGACTGCCGCGAGTGCGATGGATTTGAACGTGAAGAAAAGCCGCGGCCGCATGGTCACTTGCTGCGCACGGATCTTGTCGAGCACTTTCGAGCTTGCCGTACCTTTCTTGGTTTCAGATTCGTTTTGTTCCATAAAAATTTAGAGTACATGTCCCGATGCGTCCCAGGCTTTTTTCAACGCTTCGCGCGCGCGTTTGAGGCGGATACTGACGGTGCCGATCGGGACTTCCAGGACCTCAGCCATCTCCTTGTAATCCATATCTTCATAATATCGCAGAAGCAGGACCTCCTTATATTTTG
>CAINVT010000011.1 GCA_903854215.1 uncultured bacterium
TCGTTCACAAAAAGTTTCCAAAGTCTGTCGTACGGAATTCTCAAATCTTCTGCGACGATTTGGTTTATCTCCTCCGCTGTTCGCTTCCCTATCATCCACTCTTCCACTACGTGTCTGCCGTCACCAAATAGTAGCTGTTGCACCTGTTTGAATTGTTCTTGTGGCAGGCTGCGCCAATACCGATCGAAACAAATAGTTCCGTCAAAATCGAAGAAGATGATCGGCTTCATAGGAATAGTATACCGCTGAGAAATGGATGGGGCTTATTCATATTTCTAATTTCTGCTTCAATTTTGCTAGGGTCTGGGACGATGTTGGAACTATTCTGCAATTATGTTAGGGTGTTGTCTAGACATAACCAAACAATGGGAGCACCTCAATGAGTATACGCGACGATATGTATTACAGGCCAGAACGCGCACGGTTTGAGAAGGATGCTGACAGGAGATACGAAGCCGCTCTTGCATCAGTTCAGGATATTCCGCTAAGCTCGCTCACAGTAGGCGACTTGCTGAATATTCTCAACACAAATGGCGCGTCATACCGACACAGTGGCCGAGATGTTTACGGCCAACGGTTGAGTATGGCAGAAGTCCTCGAGTCTATCGCGGGAGACAGACTATGAAAAGCGGAACCATGCCTCGGACCGACTTCACCTACGAAGAGTTCGAGAATCTTCTCGCAAGTTTCTACCTCACGTTGTTGCCCCTTCGGGACAGAAACAACACGGAAGACAAGGCGGACTTCGAAACCGCCGTTGCCATTCTGAACGGGTTCGCAGAGCGACACGATCTCCACAAGCCCGAAGGAGCTGCCAAAGACCCGCGTTCGACCAAGTTTGATTGGGGGTCAGCCGAGGGTCTTCAGCAGCTGCTGGGCATTGCGTGACATGATGGGTTCGTTCAGACGCGACTTCGCTGTCGGCGACGAGCTGAAAACGGTCGACCACGACGATCGGCTCAAGCTCGGACGTCTCGTCCTCGACCTGCTTCACCGCCACCACGTCATCGTGGCAAAGTTCGACACCACCATCGACAGACACCGCGTTGCGGTCGGGGTGGAGAGCTTCGACAATAGCAAGGAATTCTTACCTCTTGAGAAGATTCTTGCGACCGCATAGGCTACTCCACCGACGGAACATAATTGACGCGAAACCTGAGAAGCGCACGACCGAGAGGTACGGCGCTTTTTTCTTTTCTTAGTCGAGTTGCCGGACGTGAATCAAAACCTTACCGCTTCATTATCTCGCCCTTCGATTCGATGACAAGTTGGCAATGTGGCATATCCCCTTGAAGATGTCAGCTATGTAAGAAACCCCGATAATACGTTGTACTATGAGCGTATTAGAATATCCTCATAAATCCGGGTTTTTCATTATGAATCCATCCTCATTGCTGGTCTCCGCTCACGGCTATTTCGATTCGACGAAGAAGTACGTAACCGCACACAAAGTGCGCAGCGTGATCATTGCAATCGTTGCGCTCGCTGTGTGCTATTGGCTCTGGGGCGTGACTCATCCGACAACGACCCAAACGACCTACGTGCTGACGACGGTAAAGTCCGGGACGATTGTTTCCACCGTTTCCGGGAGCGGCCAGGTCTCACCGAGCAATCAAGTGACGATCAATCCGCAAGCATCCGGGCAGATATCGGCAGTCTTGATCAAAGATGGTCAACACGTGACGACAGGTCAACCGATGGCGTACATCAACGCGATCGGTGAATATAATGCGGTACAATCCGCGAAGGCAAGTTTGCAAAGTGCGCAGTTGGCACTCCAAAAATTGCAGCTGCCCGCAACGGCATTGTCACTCACGCAAGACCAAGACAACATCGCCAAAGCGCAGGCGAGCCTGGCGACCGACCAGTCCAATTTACAAAATGCGTATGCGACCGCGTATAGCGACGTTGTCTCGACGTTCCTCGACTTCCCTACCATCCAATCGCAACTTCAAGATATCGAGACGGGCACCGAAGCCAGTAAGGGTACGCAGTGGAATCTTGATTATTACGAGAATGCGACTATCAATTGGGACAACGCCAATTCGCTGAATGGACGCACCAGCACCTATGCGGCATACACGGCTGCAGTCGCTTCGTACAATAAAGCGTATGCGGACTATCAGCTGCTTTCACCTTCGTCAGCCACGTCGTCGATCGTCGCGATGATGAGTGAATCCTATTCGTCACTGCAAGACATGCAAAACGCGCTGAATGCAATGAACTCATACATTCAATACTATGAGAATATGGTCAAGAACAATAATCAAACGGCAAATAGCGAAGCCGTGACCTCGATTACCACCTTGAGCGCTGATATTACAAAGGTCACAACGCACCTTTCAACGCTCTTGAGCGACAAGAATCAGATCGCGAGCAGCCAACAATCGATCGTGAACGACACAGCGTCTATTAATGAAGGACAACTGACGCTCGCACAGCTCCAATCCGGCACGACCGCGATCGACCTGCAATCCTCCCAACTCAATGTTCAGCAACAACAAAATGCGCTCCAGCAGGCGCAAGACAATCTTGCCAACTATACGATCTCCGCACCCTTTTCGGGGACAGTAGCAAATCTTAATCTTCATGTCGGCGATACGGTCGGAAGCGGGACAGCTGCCGCGACACTCATCACTGCTGACGACATCGCGGATCTTTCTCTCAATGAAGTCGACGCGGCGAAGGTCGCTGTCGGTCAACAAGTGACTTTGACGTTCGACGCTATTCCCAATCTGACACTCACCGGATCTGTCGTCGATGTATCGTCCTTGGGCACCGTCTCACAAGGTGTTGTCTCGTATACGATTAAGATCGACTTCACGACACAGGATCCGCGTGTCAAAGCAGGCATGACCGTGAACGCGGATATTCAGACCGCCGTACATCAAAACGTATTGACGGTCCCTGCAGGTGCTATCAAGACGGTGGGCGGTGCGACCTACGTGCAAGCGTTCGTTCCGCCGATCACGAGTGCAAATGCGACCAGCTCTGCCGGTATCACATCCGCAACGGCGCCCCAGCTCATACCGGTGACGATCGGCATCACGGACAATACCAATACCGAGATTGATTCCGGGCTGACTGCCGGACAGCAGATTGTCTCTCGATCATCATCGACGGGTGCGACAGCCACTGCAGCAGCCGCCGCAACATCGCGCGCAGGAGGCGGAGGCTTTGGTGGCGGCGGAGGCGGCTCGGCGGCTCTGCGCCTCTAATGTCATGATCGAAGTAAAAGACATAACGAAGTCGTATGGTTCAGGTGATACGGCGTTCCAAGCCCTCAAAGGTATTTCCTTCACCATCAACGACGGCGAGTTCGTCGCTATCATGGGGCCATCAGGCTCCGGCAAATCGACGACGATGCATATCCTCGGCTGTCTCGATACGCCGACATCAGGAGAATATTTTCTCGACAACAAAGACGTCTCGAAGCTCTCCGATGAAGAGCTCGCCGACATTCGCAAAGACAAGATCGGTTTCGTCTTTCAATCCTTCAACCTCCTTCCTCGCACGACCGTCTTGCGCAACGTCATGCTTCCCTTGATATACGCGGGTGTCGACGAAGACGAGCGTGCACAACGTGCAAAGAATGCGCTCATCGCCGCAGGTATGACCGAGACGCACTTTTACCATAAGAGCAATGAGCTTTCCGGCGGTCAGATACAACGTGTCGCAATCGCGCGAGCACTCGTGAATGATCCGTCCTTGATCCTCGCCGATGAACCGACCGGCAACCTCGATACCAAGACCGGCGAAATCGTTCTCGGCACATTCCAACGTCTCAACGAGCAACACGGCCGCACGATTATCCTCATCACCCACGAGCCCGATATCGCAGAGCACGCGAAACGCATCATCCATATCCGCGACGGTGCGATCGTCTCCGATACGAAGCATCAACAGCGCATTGTGCAACACCACGAAACTCTATGACGATCAAAGATACATTCGAAGAAACATACGCCGCCCTCTCGGCCAACATGACGCGCTCGGGACTCACCGTCCTTGGTATCGTCATCGGTATCGCGTCGGTCATTGCACTCGTTTCGATCGGCGAGGGGGCGACCGCATCGATCCAATCAAGCATCCAATCGATCGGCTCGAACTTGCTCGAGATCACGCCGGGCGCTCAGCGAAGTCCAGGCGGCTTCGGCGTAAGTTCCGGCCGCGGAAGCGCTCAAACGCTTACACAGGCTGATTCTGACGCCATTTCATCGCAGATAACGAATGTGAGCGGCGTTGCGGATGAGATCTCGGGCCGCTATCAGGTAACCGGCGCCGGTACTAATACCAACACGACGGTAGACGGCGTCTCCGCAAGTTATGCCGCGATCCGCAATGTCGCAGTTTCTGACGGCACCTTTATTACCGACGAAGAAAGCGCGGGGCTCGCGAAAGTTGCCGTCCTTGGTCCGACGGCGGTGAATGATCTTATAGCGACCGGCACCGAGCCGGTCGGACAAATGATCCGTATCAACGGTCAACAATTTACCGTCGTGGGTGTCACCGTCGCCAAAGGCGGAAGCGGTTTCAGCAATCCTGACGATATGATCTACATCCCCGTCGGTACGATGGCGCTCTATCTTGCGGGCAACAGTTATCTCACGACAATCGATGTACAATCGGCGAGCGCCGATACAACGACACAGGTTCAAAATGACATCACGACCCTGCTTCTGACTCGCCACAACATAACCAACCCGACAAACGCAGATTTTAGCGTCTTGAATCAGGCGGATATCCTCGCGAGTGTTTCGTCAATCTCGACAACCTTGACGTACCTTTTGGGTGCGATCGCCGGTATATCGCTTCTTGTCGGTGGTATCGGGATCATGAACATGATGCTCACGACCGTGACCGAGCGTACGCGCGAGATCGGTTTGCGCAAAGCGATCGGAGCGAGAAAGGCAGATATCAGCCGACAATTCCTCGTTGAAGCGATCACACTTACGGTCATCGGCGGCATCATCGGGATCGTGCTCGGCGTCGGCATATCGTTCGCTGTCAACGCGACCGGCCTCGTTACGACAACCATCTCGCTTTCCCCGATCCTGCTCGCGTTCGGCGTCTCGGCCGGTATCGGCATTATCTTCGGCTGGTATCCTGCAAGCCGTGCCGCCTCATTGAATCCAATCGAAGCGCTGCGATACGAGTAACGCGCGTACCGATTGGATCATTATAAAATAGGGGTTTACGAAACCTGTAACATTACAGAATCATATGACTAAAAATACATGGATTACCGTTCTTGTCGTTGCTATCGTATTCGGCGGCGGCGGATATTACTTCGGAACTCAACAGGCATCAAGCGCTACTCCGGCTCCAAGCGGCGCGAATGCGTACGCCGGTCGCACCGGCGCAGGCGGGGCGGGGCGGTTTGGCGGCGCTGCGGGTGGCGGACTTACCACCGGTACGATCATCTCAACCGGTAGCGGCACGATGACTATTCAACTTCCAAGCTCAACGAGTACATCCGCGACAGTCGGCACAAAAATCGTTTTGTTCGACACGACGACGCAGGTGACCGAAATGAAGACCGTTGATGCCTCTACGCTCACCGTCGGACAAGGCGTAGTCGTAAGCGGTACGACCAACTCCGACGGATCATTGACGGCAACTTCTATTCAAGTCCGTCCAACGCGCACCGGTGCGCCGACAGGTACTGCTCCCGCGACAGGGCAATAAGATTTCGCATCATATGCCAAACAAAAATCCCCATCTGGGGATTTTTGTTTGCTTCATGTATATGTTTGAGACGGTGAATTACGAAACTCCCCAATCTCAAAACCTGCTACCATGACAGAAACCGCTCGTTCGAGCGGCTTCTGTCTTCGATATGACCCCTCATATCTTCAATTCCCTCAAACACATTGTCACACAACTCGATTGTTGCTGTTAAATTTGTTGCCGGAGGATCAGATCATCCGGACAATACTTAATCTTGACTTCCATTTTGGTTTGCATATACTTTGTGGATAGTTGGCTTCGGCCTCACCCCCGCAAGGGGGAGAAAGTAGAAGAGCCGTCAGAGCAATCCTCTGGCGGCTTTTCTTAATCCCATAAAAAGCCCCTTCTCGAGAAACCCCACTTTTTCGACCAGTCGGCGGGTATCAACCACACGTATTTGAGAAAGATTAGCCCGCGCAAGATATCCGTCCACGATACCGACCGGCACGCGAAGCTTGTGTTCGTGATCGGAAGTCGTAAGCGGAACGATAAGACATGCGTCAGGACCAAATCCATGTAGTATGAGTGCGGGACGAAGGAATGATTCTCCCTTGCCGTCTTGTTCAGTACCAACATTCACACCCAGTCGACACCACCATATCTCACGAACGGTATAGAGGCGAGGATGCTCTGCATTGGTTCTTTTCTTTGCCTTATTCCATCCGTCAAAATCTTTTTCCATATGACCCCTTTCTATGCCATCGAGTATACACCGCTATTGTGACCGCGCATGGTGCCCATGATGGGCACCATGCGCGACGATGACTATTCAACTTCCAACCTCAACGAGTACATCCGCGACAGTCGGTACAAAAATCGTCTTGTTCGACACGACGACGCAGGTGACTGAAATGAAGACCGTTGATGCCTCTACGCTCACCGTCGGACAAGGCGTAGTCGTAAGCGGTACGACCAACTCCGACGGATCATTGACGGCTACTTCTATTCAAGTCCGTCCAGCACGCACCGGTGCGCCAACGGGTACCGCTCCTGCGACAGGGCAATAACAAAAAGTAGATTATGTAAACAAAATCCCCGTCACCGGGGATTTTGTTTAACCACGCGCTCAAATCTTTATACAAGGCACTTCTGTGGTATAATGCCACAATGACCAACCGATATATTGATCGCGTCAAACGTGTTATAGAGACGTTCGATCCGCAACGATCGAATCGGTATTTCCTATTCGGGTCTTCGGTACGCAAAGAAAATTTTAACGATATCGACCTCGGTGTCCTCGGCAACAAGTCGTCACAAAAACAACTCTCTAAACTTCGAGACAGTTTCTACGATTCGAATATTCCCTACAAGGTAGACGTCGTTGACTTTGACGGTGCCGACAACGATTTCAAGAAATACGTACTCGATACGGAACCGCTCATATGGATACAATAGTCCTGCGAACCATAGCACGATTTTCAAAAGCGGTACGATCGCTTGAAAACGCCCTCAAACTGCCGGAGTTGCCCGAACATGCCGATCGAGATGCTGTGCTGTTGCGCTTCGAGCTGGTAGCAGAGCTTATGCCCAAACTCTTCCAGCGAATTTTGAGCGAACGAGGGGCAAATGTATCATTGCCAAAGGATGTCGTCCGCGCGGCGCATGCCGCGGCCCTTGTTGATGAATCAGGAGCCACCATCCTTTTGTCAATCATTGATGATCGTAACCGCATGGTACATGATTATCGAGAGGAATTTGCGCAAGAGCTTTTACACCGAGTACGGAACGAATATGCATCAGTACTTCGAGACATCGTGGTGCGGATAAAACATACGTCGCCAGAAGGCGAAGTGAACTAAGGGCTCTTCCACAAATAATGTACCCCTTATTTGTGACAGTTGCCCTTGTGCCACGTCTGTAATGCTCACAGCAGTGAGCATAGTATGTATGAACGAGGCCTAATTCTGTTGCCCTGTGAACGTTGCGCTGGAA
>CAINVT010000012.1 GCA_903854215.1 uncultured bacterium
ATCTTCAAAACGATTGGCGAACAGGAGAACGCGATCGACACCGCATTGAATGCTTGGGCTGACGATGTCGAAGGAATGAAGCTGCTATTGGGGTATGAATGGATATTGAAACAATGTTCAGTGGTTATTTAGGGATGGTATAAGGAACGCATCGTTGATCTCATGACGGTGCGGATCAGTCCGACCTACGGCCGTTTGCAGTCGCTCAAGATCGACACCGCGCCGATCGACGATATTTTCGAGGCAAACTATCCGAATAGTCAGAGCATCGTAGAGACAGTCAGTAAGTTAGCATAAACTCCCGAGCCAAAACGGGAATTGTCCCCAGTATGGGGTGGTGAACTATAGTTCACCATCGATGCTATACTATGGATATGTATGAGACCTACAAAAGCCGCATAATTTCGTTTTATAAGAAACACGGCCGGATGCCGGGGTATCAGGAGATCATGGAGTTTACCGGCTTCCACTCGAAGAATGCCGTCTTCAAGTTGATCGAAAAGCTCGTCGAGGACGGGGTGGTCGCGAAGGATAAGCAGGGCAGGATTAGTCCTCGGAATATCCGCGAGGGGATACGGCTGCTCGGATTGGTTGAAGCGGGATTTCCGTCGGCGGCAGAGGAGGAGTTGCTCGATGTGATGGACTTCGACGAGTTCCTCACGCCCAACAAGGAATCGAGCTACATATTGAAAGTGAAAGGGGATTCGATGATCGACGCCGGTATTCACCCAGGTGATATGGTCATCGTCGAGCGCAAACAGTCGTACAAGCCAGGTCAGATCGTCATTGCTTCGATTGACGGTGAGTTCACCATGAAATATTTAAGAAAAAAGGCCGATAGGTATTTTCTTGAACCGGCCAACCCGAAATACAAGCCGATCTATCCGGGTGAAAACTTCCGCGTCGAAGCGGTCGTGACGGCAGTCGTGCGTAAATATTGAGACGTATATGACGTGGAATACTTCCAGGTCGTTTCCGCGCGCGATACTGCACATCGACGGCGATGCGTTCTTCGCCAGCTGCGAAGTGGCGAAGAATCCACACTTGCGCGGGAAGCCGGTGATCACCGGCAAGGAGCGCGGGATCGTTTCGGCGGCGAGTTATGAGGCTAAGACGCGGGGGGTGACGCGCGGCATGCGGTTGTTTGAAGTGCTGAAGGTCTGTCCGGATGCGGTGATACTGCCGTCGGATTATGAGACGTATTCGATATTCTCCGAGCGCATGTACGCGATCGTGCGGCGGTACACGCCGACGGTCGAGGAATATTCTATTGATGAATGTTTCGCTGATCTCACCGGACTGCGGCGTGCTCTCGGTATGTCGTATGTCGATATGGCGGTGGCGATCAAACGCGATCTCGACACGGAACTCGGCATGACGTTCTCGATCGGACTCTCTTGCACGAAGGTACTCGCGAAGATCGGTTCGAAATGGAAGAAACCGTCGGGGCTGACGCCGATACCGTTGCGCGAAGCGTCGAGTTTCCTCGGCAAGACTCCTGTAGGAAATGTCTGGGGGATCGGCCCCAATACTGCGGTATATCTCAATAAGTACGGTGTGCGCACGGCGCAGGACTTCGCGGAGCGCGATGAAGTGTGGGTGCGCAAAATGCTTACCAAGCCAACTATTGAAATATGGCACGAACTCAACGGGGAAGTGATGAACGAGCTCAATACAGAAGGCCGCCACACGTACCAGTCAATTAGTAAAACTAAAACATTTACTCCGCCCTCGACTGACCAAAAGTTTGTCTACTCGCAGCTCTCGAAGAACATCGAGAATGCCTGTATCAAGGCTCGTCGGTGGAATCTTGCAGCGCCGGCAGCGTTCTTCTTCCTGAAGACACAGGACTTCAAATATCATGGGTGTGAGATCACACTTCCGCATCCGACAGCGATTCCGCAGGACATTTTGCGCGAAGTAGAGAAATACTTTCCAAACGTATTCCAGAAAGGCGTGCCGTATCGCGCGACCGGCGTCGTCCTCCTGAAGCTTGCCGACAATACATCGACGCAGTTGGATCTGTTCGGCGCGGTGCTTGAGTCGGAAGGATTCAAGCGGGTATTCGACAGTATCGATGCAGTCTCGGCCAAATACGGCAAGCACGCGGTTTTTCTCGGTTCAAGCTTCGAGGCAATCACTCATAGTGCTCACTTAGGTGCGCGCGGCGACATCGCCGCGCGCACCACCGATCTCTTCAAGGGCGAAACCGCCCGCCGTAGGCTCGCGATCCCTATGCTCGGTGATGTGAACTAGCTATGATCAGCTGAAGAAGCGCGCCAGGTGACGCATTGCTATGATCAAATGTGGAATAAGGTCGATCATAATTTTTGTATCAGGCAAATTCCTTTATAAAACTAGAACGGATTGCGGATGCCGTCACGGATCTCAAAGTGGACATGGGGGCCGGTTGTATCGCCCGTCATGCCGACATAACCGATAACTTGTCCCTGGACGACTTCCTCGCCGTCGTAGGCTGTTACCTTGGACATATGTCCGTACAATGTCTGTGAACCATTACCATGCGTGATGACGACGTAACTTCCATAACCGCCATTCCACCCGCCCTCGCGAGCAACGATGACTTCGCCATCGGCAGCAGCCAATATCGGTGTTCCAATCGGGGCGGCGAGATCGACAGCGTTATAGCCGTGAATGCCTTGCGTCTGGATGTAATGAGTCAACGGTGCGATGTAATAGGCGATCTGTGCAGAAGAGCCGACCGGACCGACATTATGCGATGGCTCCGCGGGGTTATTCGCGAGCGGGATGATATCGCCTGACGCTTCCGATCCCTGGAGAACCTTCGTCGATGCGACGTGCTTCGTCTTGGATCCAGTCTTTGATGGGTGACCGGCATCGGGAGTAGTCGCTCCGGCTGCGGCATACGAACCTGATTCGGCATCAGGGATCGTTATCTGACTTCCCGGAACGAGCGTTGAATCGTCGACTCCGTTGTAATTACCGATATCGGTTGGGTCGCCGCCGAAGCGTTTGGCGATCGAGGCCAATGTATCGCCGCTCTTTATTGTATATGGCAGACCGCTCATCGGGAGAATAACCAGTTTATCACCCGGTTGGATGACTGACTGCGCCGTCAGGTCATTGGCTGCGAGGATCGTTCCTTTGGTGATATTAAGGAGAGCGGCGATCCCTGAAAGAGTATCGCCGGGACGGACTACATAGAGGCTGATGCCTCCGTTCTGGGTCTTTTTCTGGATATCGGCGAGCGTGCCGGAGGGACCTTCTTCAGGTACCAATGCGGTGTTGTCGACGATCGTCGTTCCGCCACCACCCGTCGCGGGGGACGGATCAATGTTCATAGCGGGCTTCAAAAGAGCCATCGTTTGGACATTATCGATGCCGGATCCGGTCGTCGTATCCGCTTGTGCGGTATTTGCCCCCGTCATCGCCGTAATGAAATCACCCAATACACCCGCCTTTGCCTGACTCGGCAAAAAGGTCCCCATCACTATGATCATAGAGATGAGCGAAATGAATGCCGGAGCAGCAACGATTTCTCGATATTTCCTCCCGCGTGGGTGCGAATCCACGGTGGAATGATGTTTTTTACTTAAAATAAGCCATTTAATTGACCTATACGTCGTCGCAAGAGGAAAAATGGGGATGTACCCCTATTCCTATTTTTACGAGACTTACAGCCAATTTTGGACGACAAGCAGACAGGTTACAGAAAATTTTTGGCTCAGATGCTTGCTTTTTTAGAGCTAAGTCTTGGCCGGAGTTCAACGGTGCTGTCGTTAGGTTTCACTCTACCCTCATGCTTCTCGGGACGCAACGGGTCTTTTAACACACGAGTGGATAGCTGTTTTGTCAAGTTTATCAGATACACATGCTATAGTTGTCCGGTGAATTATTTGGATGCACTCAACGATCGGCAGAAAGAGGCGGCGATACATACGCAGGGTCCGCTTCTGATCGTCGCCGGTGCCGGGGCTGGTAAGACCAAGACCATTACCCATCGCATCGCCCATCTGATCGAGACGGGGGTCAAGGCACGCTCCATCCTCGCCGTCACTTTTACCAACAAGGCAGCCGGGGAGATGCGCGAGCGGGTGCACGCACTCCTTCCCGAAGGTGTCGGGACGCCCTTAGTCGCCACCTTCCACTCGCTTGGCGTCCGGCTCCTGCGCGAGTTCCATGAAGAAGCAGATCTTGCTCGTGGTTTCACCATCTGGGATCGCGACGATAGTATCCGGGCCATCAAGCGGATCCTCGAGCGGATGGACATCGGCGAATGGACACCGCGCAATATTCTTTCGACGATCTCGCGACAGAAAGGAGATGGAGTCTCACCTCCGGAATATGAGGGGCGCGTACATTCGTTTCGCGAACGTGCCGTCGCACAGGTATGGCGTTCATATGATGAGGCGCTCAAAGCAGAGGACGCGCTGGACTTCGATGACCTTCTAGCTCGTACGCTTATGCTTTTGCAGAAGAACGAACGTGTCCTTTCGCTTTTGCAAAATCGTTGGCAATACATCACCATCGATGAATACCAGGATACCAACAAGGCGCAGTATGAGATTGCCCGACTCCTCGCCGGCACGGCACGCAACCTCTGCGTCGTCGGCGATATCGATCAAAATATTTACAGTTGGCGCGGCGCCGATATCGCACACCTCATGTCATTCGAGCGAACGTTTCCCGGTACGAAAGTCGTTCTGCTTGAACAGAATTATCGCTCGACGCGAACGATCCTCTCGGCAGCGAATGCGGTGATAGCCAAAAATGTGAAGCGGCTCGAGAAAAATCTTTTTACCGAGAATCCGACCGGAGAGCCGATAACACTCTACGGGAGCCGCAACGAGATCGACGAGGCGTGGTTCATCGCACAGTCCTGCGCGCGACTCATCGAGAATGGTACGCCCGCCGACGAAATCGCCGTCTTATACCGCGAAAACTTCCAGTCGCGCGCGATCGAAGAGGCGATGCTCGCGTTCAGCGTCCCATATCGCGTCCTCGGTACGCGCTTTTTCGAACGTAAAGAGGTCAAAGACACGCTCTCGTATCTGCGCGCCGCCATGAATCCGAGGGGGACTGCCGATCTCTCCCGCATCATCAGTGTGCCGCCACGCGGCATCGGCAAGACGACCCTCGACAAAATATTGTCCGGTCAGGAAACGACACTTCCCGCTACCGCTCGCGCCAAAGTCACCGCATTTCGCGAAACCTTGGCGAAGATCGCACATGCGATCAACACATTGCCGGCATCCGAGGCGGTGCGCTACTGCGTCGAGGCGAGTGGCTTGGATGCGATGCATAAAGATGATGTCGAGGAAGGGGAGGAACGACTCGGTAACATCCGTGAACTCGTCAACCTCGCCGTCCGCTATGATGATGCCCCGCCGCCCGAGGGAATTGAACGACTACTTGAAGAAGCGGCACTGCAGAGCGACCAGGACGAACTTTCCGAAAAGCTCGCCGCTGTTTCTTTGATGACGGTGCATGCGTCAAAAGGACTCGAATTCGACGCGGTCTTTGTGACCGGCCTCGAACAAGGCCTCTTTCCATCGTTGCGCGACGATACCCGTGACACTGAAGAAGAACGTCGTCTTTTCTATGTCGCTGTCACCCGTGCGCGCAAATTCCTCTATCTCACCTATGCCGCACAACGCATGAAATATGGATCACGCGAGTTCACGTTGCCATCAGAATTCCTCGAAGATATCGACCAGCGACTCATCCGCTCACTCTCCCGCGATTCCGATTCTTCTACGTACAACAACGACACGGGACACGTCGACCTCATTGATTGATATGGCAACCTATCGGCGCGGTGCACGACTGGGACAACATTTCCTCACGGCAAAATGGGCAGCAGTGTCACTCGCACGATCAGTCAACGTCCGAGATGATGAAACGATTCTGGAGATTGGCCCCGGCAAAGGCGCTCTCACGCGCGAATTGCTCTCGACCAAAAGACCGGTCGTTGCGATAGAAAAAGATGAATTGCTGGTGGAAAAGCTGCACGAGACGTTCGCAACGGAAATCTCCAGTAAACAGTTACGCATCATAGTCGGCGACGTACGCGACTTTTCGGCTGAACTCGAACATTTCGGAACATACGTTGTTGCGGCCAATATTCCGTATTACATCACCGGAGAGATCATTCGGCAATTCCTGACTATGAACAAACAGCCGCGTGCGATGGCGCTTTTGATACAAAAAGAAGTCGCACAGCGCATCACATCAAAATCAGAAAGTATTCTCTCGCTTTCGGTCAAGGCATACGGCATTCCACGCATTGTCGAAAAAGTCTCACGCAAATGCTTTTCTCCCGCACCGTCGGTCGACTCAGCAATCCTGCTCATCGATGCTGTCTCACGCGATTTCTTCACCGATATCAGTGAGGAACACTTTTTTGCAGTCGTACATGCGGGATTCGCATCGAAACGAAAGTTCCTCGCGAATAATCTAGCGGTAAAATTCGGGAAAGAAGCAGCGATACAGGCGCTCACAGATTGCGGTGTGAGTGAAAAGGCGCGGGCGGAGAATGTCTCGCTGGGGGAGTGGAAGAGAGTTGCTATGAAGTTGAAGGGGTAGGGGCGTAGCTTTTCCGCTGGCCACCCCACGGATATTTTCAGCGCCGACGCGCCGAAAATTCCGTCGGCACGCCTCGCTGGTTGCGCGTACTCGCGCAACATCGCTCCGGCCGAGCTCGCTAGAGTGGAACAGTGCGAAGGCACTGTTCCACTACTGCGAGCTCCCCATCATTATGATATCCGTCCCCGGATACGTGATGATCGGGAGTATTGAGACGAGACAAAAATAGGGCGGCCCGGCGTTACCCAAAAGCCACTGTCCTGAGTGTGTCGGCGGGCCGAATTGGTACGTTTGTGTCGACGGTGTCCACAGATACGGACCCCCGATCGGCGGACCAAGAAGCGCATAGATAGCATTGTTGTAGCAGGGGATTACCATGGATGCTTGACCACCAAACGGAAACGCGAACGCCGTCATCGGCAAAAGACCGATGATTATCGCGGCACACACCCCGCTGCACACGCGTATGATATTCATACGAAAAGTATACCACTGGAATTAGGGGCTAGGGGCTAGGGGCTAGGGGCTAGGGG
>CAINVT010000013.1 GCA_903854215.1 uncultured bacterium
AAACGAGAGCGCATGAAATATCTTTGGATTATGTTCCTTCGACATAGCCGCATTTCACCTATACCCCGTGTGTTCATTGTATCACGGTGAAAATACACTTCGCGGTGTATGAATAGTTAAACTTTTTTCTGCGCTTCAGTGAGTACTATAAGATCACGCATTTGAATGAATTTACCTTCGTAGTCCTCGACATTTGCCTCCGCCTCCAAAACTTTCACCGCATCATCGAGGGAAAGCCAGACTGTCTCAAACCCGTCGGCAATTTCACTTTCTTCGAGATGAGGCGTTCCTTTCTCTCCCGAGAGGTCAGCGAGGAAACAATATGAAAGTTGATGCAAATTGAACTTGCTCCGATACTCTTCAACAATGCCGAGTTCTCTGACATTTTTGATCTTGCACCCGATCTCTTCCATTGCCTCCCGTTCAAGCGCCTCTTGAATACTCTCTTCTCCCTCAATTCCACCGCCCGGTAACTTATGAAAGTGTTTCTTCGTCGCATGGAGCAGTGCAATCTTTTTATCCGCGTCAAACACGATCGCCCGTGCGGCCCGACGTTCTTTCTCGAGAGCGGCAACCGGAAAATCAAGACCGAAATCGGAATCTCGAATTGTTCTTAGGATTTCCATGGTTGCAAATACTATAGCATGCGTATTTCTCGATTGAACGACTGGGTTATTAGGAAATAAGAATTAATTACTTACTTAGAGCTTCAATGTCAAAAATATCAACGTCTCTAAGGATAAGTTTTTTATAGGCAATTAAATCTTCTTTTGTAATTACTGGAACGTTTAAACCATATATATCCATATACACGCTATTGTCTAGATTGTGCGGGGTATGTACCCATTTTTGATTAGTCTTATCAAAGTTTTTCTTTTCATATGCTCCTGCTAGATCAATGTCTTGATCTTTATATGTTAGAGTCATCAACTTTAAATCCCATTCATCATCTTTATATTGCTCTGGACCATATACTATGTACTCTTTTACATATGGAATTAAATCATCATATCGATTTTCTGGGATAGATATATCAATATCAGCAAGATCTCTTTTTACTCCATATAGCCGTGAAGCAAAGCCACCCTTTATTTGAAAAGGAATATCATGTTTTTGGAGTATATTTATAATCCATCTAAAAGCACTTTCTGTATCTTTAATTTCCATGTTTTTAGTATATCAAAGTTCCAAATCACTACACGGCATCCAAAATGAGACTTATATGGTAACGCTCAAAAAACTGCGGACGTTCCGCAGTTCGAACTTTTGAGGTCAAACACCGCAAGGGTTTTCCGATGACTTTTTTGGATGAGTGCCGAGGCCTCGACAGCAGCGTCATGATTTTATGAGATGTTGGGTATATCCTGCTCCAACAAGTTTTTCGTATGCATCCCAGACGTTTTCGGGAATTTCCTGGTAGATTTGAAAACCTTTATCTGGATACACTTTAATTCTTTGGAGATCTCCGACCATCAAATTTATAAGAACATCTTTAGAGATAGCATCATCAGGATATTCTTCGAACGATGTGTCCGGCGAGGTTATGGTGAATTCATTTTCTGGCCACTGTTTTTTCAAGGCCGCTAACGCTCGTCGCTCCATATATGATTTCTGAACGACGAGATATTTTCTAGGGTCTAGGCCATGTTGTTTCAAAAGCCTTTTCGTGAAAAGAATATTTTCTCCGGTGTTGGTCGACTTATTTTCGATCAAGATTTTTTCTGCAGGAACTCCTCGCTCAATTGCGATTTCCGCGAATTTATTTGCGGGCGGAATATCCCACGGTTCCGCAAGCAAATCGTCCTGATGGGAAATGCCGCCTGTTATCAGTAACAAAGGTGCCCATCCCTTAAGAAAAAGATTAGCGGCCTTTTCGGCAACACGAATATCATTGCTACAGAGGACCAAGATGCAATCTGCCTTCTCAAGTTGCTGCTTGAGGCTGTGATAGTCCCAAATGATTTTTGCGAGTTTGTCGATTTCAGTTTGATCCATAGCCCTTAGCATACGTCCGATAAAAATCCTTTTTGCGGGCGATGAGGGATCGGTCAGGGATAATTTCTGCGCCTGATTTAGCAAAATCACCTACTGGGTTCGCGCAGAAATTTCCACGACCCTGCCTCGCCGCCCGTTCTACTGAACGGGACCCCGGCTGCGGCTTTCGATTCCCTCATCGCCTACACTCTATATCACCTGATACAATATTTTCCACCTTCGCTCGATTCAGCGGGCATTGCTCGCCGAAGTCGAGCTTCGGCGAGATGAATGTTTCCTTCGCAACCTAGCGGGCTTTGCCCGCCGAAGGTCGCTTCGGCGACCGAAGGCGGGCTGTCAGCAGCCAGAACCCCAGATGCTAGTAACCATAAGGATATTCTAGCGTGTTTTTGGACGATATCCCGAGCCCTCGACAACAAGGGTCATTATCGTTAACTAATCAAGACCTTGGAACCGCTTGAGAGAATTTCAGCAGGCGTCTTGAAATCGATACCCATATGCATCCGCTCGGTGTTGTAGTACGGGAGATACCTCCTGAGAGCGATTTTGAATGCAGGGACTGACCGGACGATACCGGTCAGGCACTCATCCTGGAGCGTCCGGTTGAACCGTTCGATATGCGAATTGTCATTCGGTGTACGTACGCGCGAGTGTCGGTGCGCAACTTTCATACGAATGAGACGGTGTGTGAATCGGGTCGAGAATTCAGGTCCATGGTCGGTCTGCACCATCTCGAAGGGGAACGACGCATGCTTCTGGGCTCGTGCGAGGAACTGCGCGCTTCCGTATGCACGGAGCTTCGGTGACACTTCCGCATACGCCCAGCGGCTGAACAAGTCGATCAGTGTGTATACATACAGACGTGAACCATCAGGCAAGATGAAATGCACCGTATCGCACTGCAAGAGAGCGCCAGCATGGGTAGCGATGGGGCGCGGTGTCGCATCGTGCGGCCGTTTCCACGGACTCCGTTCTTTGAGCAGATGTGCTCGCTTCAGTGTCCGCTGTACCGAGCAAAGAGAGACCGCGATACCGTCCCTGAGTAGTTCGCGGTGCACCACCTGCCCACACCGACGGCGACCGATGCGCTTCTCGATGATGGCAGCTACGATCTCGCGCGGGAGCGCCCGTGGCGAAGTCTTCGGCTTCGAAGACCGTGTCTCGATCTTCCGGAAACCTCCGGTCGGATCCTTCGCGCACCACTTTACGACTGCGCTGTGCGTATACCCGAAGTGCCGTGCAACCTTCCGAACTGACCAACCTTCTTGCTTTACTAATCGGACCGCTTCCCGACGAACCTTCGGGAGCTCTGGATTCATGCTGTATGCCATGTATGTCATATTCGCAGATGGGGTGGTTCCAAGCTATTGAAACATTACGAGACATTGACGTTTACGATATATGATTGTATTATATTGTTCAGTTGATATTCGATTCCAGGACTACAATGGAGATTCCTGCCATGAGTGCGCAAATCATCTCGCTCCAAAACGCTAAAAGAAGTCGCGTGCGTTGTCCCGAGACCGGCGTCGTCTTCCCTCAGTTATATCGTCTTACCGGCTTTCACTTCAAACTGAAAGCGGGCAGGACATTGGTCGATGGGTTCCTCAAAAGCGATGACGACCTTGAGGCCGATCTGAACGCCCCCACTCCCCCAGCCTACACGCTGGATGCGGAGACGCTCTATGGCGGCGTTGCCGACCCGAAGTGGGAACCCATCCATCAACTTGATACGACGATCGATGACTGGCTGGTCTATATTCGACATCACGCGAGCGGCGGCGATTTGGAGGCCTACATCGACGCGATGTGCGATACCGAGACGTATGAGATCGATGATCGTTGGTTGGGTTTCCACACAGAATTCGGGAGCTTCTCTGTCCTCCACCGCAACGCGAATCGTGACGCTCCGAATTGCGCGCTCGTGTACGTGACCAAGATCGGCGATCCACTGTACGGTGGGACGATGGACTGGCACAAAGTCATCGGTAGCGACGGCGAGGAAATGGACATCGACGATCTCAATCCGCCGGAAGTTCAGGAGCAGATGGCTCCTATAAAGAACCTGGCGAAATGACAATAAATGATCGGCTGATGAGCCGGGACCCAAGTAGCGATACTTGGGTCCATCTTTTTTTGCATGAAAATGCCGCCCATATACCGGGGCGGCGTCGGTTAGAACTGTTTTGGTAGACACAACATCACCCTTGCGATTGTAGGCGTGGTGTCTGTGTTTCCGAAGGCGGATCGAGAGCCGAACACACGGGGCAACCTATCGCCTCATGTAATCGCTCGCGCGGCGATGCCATGTAGGCAAAGCCACATGACCTGCATACCCACCAGTACGCGGCAGTACTTCCTTGCGAGACATACGCCGCTCCTGCTGAATTGCGTTCCGAATACTCGTTTGAAAGAACCGGGTGTTCGGCGACGCTGGGTCCGATTGTCTCTTCAGACTCTTTTTTCGGGTTATGGCAACGTGGACACGAACGATCCGCGATACGTTGTCTGACAGATGCCCACCACTTGTGAGCACAGTAGGGGCACAGCCAATAACGATCGCGATTGCTGTGGATCGATATATTTGGAGCAAGATGAGTGAACTCAAGTTCTGCTGCCAGATCGGGATAGACCAGATCGAGCTGCGTTTCCTTGCTCGCTATCCTACCCGAGCAGACCGGACACCCAACTCCCTTTTTCAGGCGAGCTGCAGTCCGTCCCCTCCACTCATGTCCACATTTGTCGCACTGCCACCACGGAACTGGCGATGGCAAGATGTTTCGAGCGGAATATTGTTGGAACAAATCATGACGCTCGATGGAAAGTGTGTTGAGCGTCGACCGCTCAAAACACTCCGGGCAACCGTGACCGGCGGCGAATCGCCGAACACGGGAAGCTCCGATCTCGTCCCATTCGTAGCCGCATGTCGCATCCGTGCATTGCCACCGAAGAGTGTGGCTGCTGTGCGGAGTCACCTGAGTTGCGGGCAGTTCGTTCTTGGCCGAATACTCCTTCACGAGTTGCGGGAAGCAAAACGCAAGATTGTTTTCTGCCGTAACGACCTTCCCTTCGCACGCCGGACATTTCGACCCTGAAAGGCGTCGGATACCGGATGCCTGCCACTCGTAGTGACATTTATGACACTCCCACCAGAGAATGGCGGAGGTGCGAGCATACACGCGATCGGCGGTCGTAATGTTCTTGGAGGAATAATCCTTGGCGAGCCGCGGAATCTCCGAGACATATTTAGGCCGCATTCCCTCAAGAAGGTCGAGAACTTTGATGACCTTCTCATTGAAATGCAACCTGCTACCGCTCTGACTACTCGCCTGCTGGCTTTCTCGTTCACTCCGCTGCCAACGAGGACCATTGCCCGACTCGCGCCTGGCACGCTCCCCTTCGACTTTCTTCCAGAGACTTTGGACCATCTTGATCCGTTCGCAGTTGGCGACAAAATCAAGAGCGATCACCCGGTCTTTTCCTTGAAAGCGACGTAAGCCGCGGCCAAGTTGTTGCGAGAAGATATTGGGCGACTCGGTTGAACGAAGAAACGCGAGAACGTTCGCCTGTGGAATGTCGATCCCTTCGTTGAAGCAGTCGACAGTCACAGCCGTCGTCACCATTCCCTGACGGAATAGTTCCATACGGATATTTCGCTCCTTCATCGGCACGCGGGAGTGGATCGCCAGACTGCCTGGCATAGATTCACAGAACTTGTCACACTTATCGAGCGATGAGGTGAAGACGATGATGCGCGGATCGGCGAACTCGGCGGCATGCCGAGCGATGATTGCCGCGATCTCCTCGTCCCCTTTCTCGACGAAGATCCGCTTGTTGAGTTCACTGACAGAGATCTTTGATCCCGGCCGCGCAAGCGCGGCGTCGATGCTCATTTCATCAGCAAGTAGCCGATAGTCGACGGGCGTGAGTAGCCCGTTCGCCATCGCCACTTCGAGCGGCAGGTAGAAGAGTTCCGGGCCATAGAGATCCCGAATATCCAGACCATCCAACCGATCTGGTGTCGCGGTAACACCGAGTAGCCAGTCAGGAGTGAAATACTCGATGACCGACCGATAGGTCTGCGCTTGTGAATGGTGGCTTTCGTCAACCACGATGTACTCGAACGCTTTCGGATCGAAGGATCGGAAATGCTGGCCCATGGTTTGGAATGACGCGAAAACGCCATCCATGTTGTGGACCTTTTTTTCCTGCCCGTGAAAGTAGCCGAACGAGAGCTTGTTCTCCAAGACTGACTCGAACGTGGTTCGGGCCTGGTAAAGAATGTCGTTCTGGTCGCACAAGTACATGAAGCGACCCTTGCACGACTCCCGCCACTGCCGGACGTCAAACGCAACCGTTACTGTTTTTCCGAGTCCGCTCGCCATGACGACCAGACCCTTTTTCTTTCCTGTCTGACGGGCGACTTGTACTTGCCCGAGACAGTCGCTCTGGTAGTCATACGGCTCAAACATTGAGCTTCTCCGTTTGAGTGGACTCAGCATGACGCTGTGTCAACGAACACGTTTATCTCTTCGCAAGATATCATTCAAACAACAATACGTCAAATAAATATTGACATGATGTCAACTTAAATATACAATAGTTTGAGACGTATATGCCGATCTTTTCAACTTCACGAGGAGGCAAACCGTGACGCATACAGAAGCTTTCGACTTCCGAGAGCTCGAGGCGCGCGGTTTCAAGCCGCAAGCTAGAGGCATTCTCGAAAAGGCAATTTCCCGCGGGAGAATCTTCCCTCAGGAGATTTCCATGATCCTCTCTGGATCCATCGCTAGCGACCGGCAACAGGTTTCAAAGACGGTTGTCTGGCTTGGTACGGAGCTGCGGCGCCTGAGTGTGACCGTCGCGACCGGCAAGGACGTTGTGGAATTCAAGCATGAGGTCGTTCCGTTTGTGAACGGCTCCGGTGCTAATCCAAAATCTAACGGAAAGCGTCTCAACGGCAAGGCCGTAGAAAAGCCACCTGCCGAAGAGAAAGAAGGAACTTCTGGTCAGGAAATTCTCCTACCTTCGGAAGAGACTCCGGAAACGGATGCGCTCGACGAGGGTCCAGTAGGACCGCAAGAGCTCGACGAGGCAGAGGTGGCAAGAGTGAACGCCGCCATGCTCGAAGATCAAGGCTCGCGCTTCGAGTCCGACGCGCTCGCGTGTTACTACAAAGAACTCGCGCGCTTCAAGTTGCTGACATTCGAGGAGGAATTCCAACTCGGATGGCAAGTGAAAGAAAAGCAGGATCACGCGGCGCGCAACAAACTCGTCGAGCACAATCTTCGGCTCGTCCGGTGGGTCGCGCGCAAGTATGCCTGGAGCGAACTTCCCTTCGAGGATCTAATCCAAGAAGGAAACATCGGTCTGATGATCGCGGCGGATAAATACGACTACCGCGTCGGCAGATTTACCACCTATGCAATGTGGTGGGTCCGTCAAAGGATCACTCGTGCAATCATGGACTATGGCAGCCTCATCCGCGTCCCGGTCCACTTGCAAGAGAATCGATTGAAGGTCGTGAAGGCAGCCGGAGAAATCGCGTTCAAGACCGGTCGTCAACCGACCTTGGCCGAGGTCGCTGAAGCTACCAAGCTTCCGGCGAAAATGGTGCAGGCAATCCTAACTCGGACAAGCATCAAGGTGATCTCGCTTGATCAACCTGCATTTCGAGGCGATTCGTCGGACCGATTTTCTCACCCGATGAGTTATGCCGAGATCATGCCTGACCACATGGCGCTCGATGGTACCCACATCATCGAGGCACGTGACGAACTCCAGGCGGCTCAAAGACGAGTCGCCGGCGTAATAAAGGCGATCGAGTCGATTGGTTCACCTTCCCGTGGCCCCAGTGGACCAACTAACGGACATTATGCGAGCATCTTTCGCACGTTCTACGGTCTCGATGGTTCGGCAGAAAGGAGAACCCTCGAAGAAACTGGTGCTGTCTACGACGTCACACGCGAGCGGATTCGTCAGGTTATCGCCAAGATCTGGGCCAATCTCGCGGAACAAGGGTTCGACATGGACCACGATGCCTTCCTTCAGGAGATGTCGTGCATCGAAGAACTCTCGAAGCTCGTCCATACGGCTTCATAGCTCATTTACCCACCCGTCTTAGTTGACGGGTGGCTCTTTTTTATAATCGATTGACTTTTTCTGGTAGTCATCGTATTTTCCTTGGAGAGTTTCCTGAAGTAAGAGGTAAGCTATGAGGGACGGCAACTTCTCATTCGAGGGTGATGTCCCCTTGGCATCTTCCTCGATACGGACCTGTTCGATTTGTGGGAAGCGCTTATCGGCGCACAATAAAATCGGACGGTGTTTCCATCATCCAGATCCTGCAGTTGAAAAGAAAAGCTTGGAGCGAGATGCTCAAGCTTCAGCAGCAATGGAAAGGAGATCGCGACAGCATGTTGTAACTACGCGAACGGCCACTTTGGCCGATATCCCAGTACCTGCTTCAGGCGGAAAAACAACGACCGCAACCGGAACCAGGAGGAATCCAGTCCCACGCGGACGAACGGGCTATCTGGTCCAGAAGACAAAGTTCTTTGAACTTCTCGCGGGAAAGGAAAAAGAACTCTTCGACGAACTCTTCAGATTGGGTCGGGAAGAAGCCTCGTATGCAGCCCGATATTTCTGCATCAATGGCGAACCTGAAAAGACCCACGGGGAGCTGGTCAAAGAAGGAACCTTTCCTTCTATCGGTGTCGAGGGGTGGGCGATCGTTTGTGCTTCCGCGATACTTCGCTATTTAGATCCCGCGTTTCCGGTTTCTAAGCACACAGCAATGCACGCTCAAAACATCCGGAGCTGGGTGCTGAAACACAGGGACGTGGCGGCAGATTCGCAGGAGCGGCAACGACGGTATGAAGATGTACTGACAAAGATTCAAGCTGTAGGCATCTCTCAACTGCCGAAGGCTATGCCAGAGCGGTACTACAACTTCTACCTTGAACTCGCACGAGCATGGGACAAAAATAAGTTCGCCGAACTAAAGCAGCACGCACGGCTCGCTTCCATCATCGGCACACGATGGGGGTTTGAGGATGGATGCTTCTACACGCTCGAAGAGATCGCTGATGTCGAGCAGATAACCCGAGAGCGTGTCCGCCAGATAGAACAAAAAGCACTCAAGCTACTCGGAGTGATAGCAAAGCCCTCGGAAACTTAGTGGGAGCCGCCAACATGATTGGCGGCTCTTTTCTTTGGAGTTTAAGTGAACTTCAACGATCCCAAGACGGTCGCATTTCGGTAAGGAATTTAGCAGCATCTGCCCTTGACGTGATGGTGGAAATATGCTAATAAGTGCGTAGAGTGCCCTTCGACAACTTCATACGCACAGGAGAGACCAATGTCCCTTAAAGCCATCGATACGTTAAGCACCTCGCAGAGGGATACCCTGAACCTCCTGGCGGAAGGCCTTGGAAACGTTCAGATCGCCCAACGGTGCCGAACCTCGCTTGATCGCGTCGGCGGCATGCTCGAGGATCTCTACGATGCCCTCGGGCTAGAGCCGAGTCTGCCCAAACAGGAAAAGCGTGGACTGGCGATAAACCACTGTAAAAGAAACAGCACGGGAATGACCCTCTTCGAACAAACGACTCCTGCTGCCTTCTTGGAGGGTCTTAAACCCTGGCAACGTCAAGCTCTGACGGGAGTCGCACAGAATAAGAAAACCGAAGATATCGCGGCAGAAGTCGGAGTCACCACGGACGACATCGAAATGACCCTTGCTCGATTTATGGTGTCGGTCAAAGTACCGACCCAAGATAAGGCAATCGAGTTTCTCAAGCAGGTGGTGAACGTCACAGGCCAACCGATCGAACCAGGACGCGGTTATTCCAGTAGTGGTGACAGGCAAGCATCTCCGCAAGCACAAACGACTGCCGACCCGGCAAAAGTTTCTGCACAGCCGTCAAACGTTACCTTGAACGAACAAGATCAGCGGATCGACAAAATCCTCATCCTCGTCGAACAGGGAAAAAGCAACGACGAAATCGCTGATAAACTCAAGACAACCGTCGGAACGATCGGCACGGCGATGTCCGGTCTATATCGTCGTTTCAACTTGGAAAGACAACCAGGCGGAAACAAAAAGGAAAGACGCATGCTTCTGGTCAAACATTGGCGCACATATCAAGCGGACGCCGCCGATCAGAAAAATCAACGTGCCGAGCCTCAAATGCCCGCCACCCCTGAAGATCCTACATCGGTGGTCGTGCCGCAGGAGAAAGTTACTATACAGAGCGCACCTTCCGAATTGGTGCCAGCTTCGGCGGACTCGACGGAGGAAACGGTTCCTGCAGTTGCTTCCATTGCATCGGCAGAAACGGTTACTCAGAACAATGTCGAATGCACACTCACCCTCGAGCAGGCATTCGAGCGCATAGTCGCCGCTGGTCGTGCGGCACCTTCTGAGCGATCATTGCAACGTTATTGCCTTGAGGGCCGTCTCGTCGCACAAAAGGCGCGTACAACCCTTGGTTCTGAATGGCTTATCAATGCAGCGTCGTTAGTACGCTTCATCGAGTTGGAACCGCTTGCTCGTGAAAACGACGGTGCTATGGCGGTTGCCTCTGGAGAAACGGTGTTCTTGAAACCGCCGACCAACGCCGCGGAGAAGAAGGAAAATAAATACCAACTCGCGCGTGACCTGGTGATTCGGACGAGAAATTGCACAAACTTTTTCGTCCGACGGAAACTTTGCATGGGCGGCCCCGAGTTCAAGGACGTCATCCAGCGGTTGGAAGACGAAGGAGTCGTCGGCAAAATCGGCAGCGGCGATCGCGGCGGCCGTCAAATATTGCTACCGCCGCCGCAAGATGCTGTCGCGCAGGATACTTCGTTCGCTACCGATCAGGTTCGACAGAACCGGTCGTCGTCGAGATCGATATTCTCCGACAACGAGAAGACCGAGAAGCTTCAGGAGCTCCTATTGGTGGTCGGCGACAACAGCCAACTGGGACAGATCCTGGATGAGATCATCGACGATCTCGCACGTATGGAGAAAATGCGCCAGATTATCAAGCTCCTCAAAGAGGACTGAGAAACTGGCGAAGCAGAGACTCGCCCCGATCCAAAAGATCGGGGCTTCTTTTTTACGATATAAAAGAAAACCACCGGCCCGAAGGTCGGTGGTCATTTCGCATTATTTTGGAATGGCGGTTGCCCACCAGAGAGTCCTTTTGACGATCGGCCCCAAATCGGTATGCCGTTCGTAATTCCATGCCAACCCGACCACTCTCTCGGCCTCCATGGTCGAGCCGACAGGTAGCTTCCTCGGCGTCGATCCTGGCACGTCACTTATGTAGTCGCTCGAGACTTGCGATCGGTTGAATACGCAATCGGAGAGACCTGCGACGATCCATTTTGCTTGCAACGTCCGATGCGGCCTGGTTTGGGTAAGACCGAGCCGGGCCAGACGCTCGACTACAAGAGCGCGTTGCTCTTCCAGCCGCTTGAAGGTCGTAGGATCAATGCCGTACTCGCTCAGTTTGTGTGACGGAATGAGACACGCCGCGTCAAAGGTTTTTATGTCCTTGAACGCGTCGGAATCTCCAAGTTCGACATATTCCCCGGTGATGAACTCGCGTCCCTCCTCCGTTTTGAACTCGATCTGTCTCGAACCGAAAAGCACCGAGAGCGTGATCGCGTTGTAGTCGGCTGTCTTGTTTTGCCAGTCCACCGCCTCGAGCAACATTCGAGCCGCTCGCGGTTGCATGGGTAGTAGTGCAGCCTTCCTTCCGAGTTCCGTGATCCGATCTTGTGCATCCACGAGGCCGATCCTTTTGAGAACCTCTCGTGCTTCCCTGATGTGATCAAGGGCAGGCGGGTGGAAGAACGCGAGTTCCTCCGGTTCGTACCCAGCAGACAAGACATGCAATACGACCCCCGATATGTCTTCTTTGATGATCGAAGGAGTCGAGAACAGTGCTCGTTCGGGAAGCGGGACATCGGAGCAGTCGATATAGAAGCCGGACTTCGTCCGACCCGCACGGCCGCGACGCTGTTCCCGCTCGGCGAGAGCTACGGGTCTTGTATAAAGCCCGTTTACACCATTCTTGTATTCCTGCCCCCTTTGAAGCCCGCTGTCGACGACTGCGTCGATGTCGGGAATCGTGAGGGAGGTCTGCGCGATAGTGGTCGCGACGATACATTTTGGTTCATCGAAAGATTCGAAGATCCAACCGATATCGTCGGCGTTAAGATCGGCATGGAATGGCAGACACTTCGCCGACACTCCGGAGCGCTCCACACTTTGTATCGTCCGTCTGATCTCCTCCTTGCCGGGAACGAATACGAGCACGTTGTGGCCGCGCTTAAGCATTCGGACCGCTGCCCCCGCCGCGTGTCCTGTGTGTTCGATTTCTTGAACGGGAAACGGCTTGCCCTCGCAGTTGATAACTTCAGCGTCGCCGAAGAATTCAGCAAGTTGGTCCGCCTCAATCGTTGCCGAGAGAATGACAATTTTGATTTGCGTTCCCTCGGACAGTTGTCGCTTGAACCACGCGATCAGAAGCTCCAAGTTCAAGTTCCATTCGTGAGCTTCATCGATCACGAAAACGGTTTCCGTGGGATTCTTCGCGTGATGGAGCTGACGCAGAACTTCGATGCCGTCGGTGCAGTAGAGGAGACGCGTATCGGATGAGACCCGTTCGCTATATCCCGTCTGAAATCCGACCAGGCCGCCAATTTCTGCCTTCATCTCGAAGGCGACATGACGCGCCAGTGACTCTGCCGCAACTCGACGCGGTTCGGTAACTACGACGAGCTCGAACATGTCCAGCAACATAACCGGGATCTTGGTGCTTTTGCCGGTTCCCGTTGGGGCGACGACGATGACGACATTGTGGGCCTTGAGGGCTTCCAATATGTCATCTCTGTGTTGCTCGACTGTGGAAAAAGTCGGGGTTGAGGTGACAATCTTTGCTAAGGCTTCCATTGTCGTGATCCTTCTATGTGAATGTGCACTAAGAAATACTATACAATCAATTGTAGATAAAATCAATACCGCCGTCGGTCAAAAAGAAAACGGGCCGGTATTCATTGCCGACCCGTTGAGCCGAGACACACTCGGCGAAGAATAATCACGTGGTCACTGCCTCCGACCGCATTTTCCTTCTATGACTTATTGCGGTATTCGTGACCTTGGCGACCCCAAGCTCGTTGGGTTCCTCCAGTTCAAAGCGCTTGGGAAATTGGCCCTGCATTTCGAAGCGAAGGTTGAGCCGCCCCTCCTCGGCGTGGACAAATCCGTAGTGCCTTGTCCAGAATCTCATGGCGAGATCGTCGAGGTAAGATTCGACCGATTGATCGAGGCCGTCGCCGGAGCGATTGAACTCGAATGACACGACCGTGTAATTCTTCACCTTCGCGAGACGCTCTTGTCCCGTCGCTTTGGTTAGAACAAATCCCGACTCGACAAGCCGATCCCGGATGAAATCGGCTGAAACTGGCGCGTCAAATTCGAGCATTTCGCCACGATGTGCCTGACTTCGAGCCCGACGCGCGGTGCCCTGTTCTTGCGTCTCTCTTGAGACCGCGATACCGACGGGAAACGAGTGAGTTTCAAGCGGACCGGAAAGCTTGAACTGAACAAGAACTTTCTGCACACATGAGAGAGCGGCCATTGTTCGTCCCCTTTTCAACAGAATGGCACCGATATAATGCTGTGTATTATTAAAGCTGTCAATCCCGACATTTGTTACCAACAGCCGGGGCTCGACAACACCCTTGACTCCCCTATGGGTCAGCGTCATCCCCTAGGGTATGGAAACTACAACAATAGCTGTAGGGGTTATTAGCAAACCAGAGGTTCAAGAGGCAAAGAAAGTGAAGTACTGCTTGTATGCGAGGAAGAGCACTGAATCGGAAGAACGTCAGATACTTTCGATTGACTCCCAGATCAAAGAGATGTTGCAACTCGCGGAACGCGAGAGGCTTGAGGTCGTATCAATGAAGCGCGAGTCGCACTCGGCAAAAGAGACCGACCAGCGACCGGTATTCAACGAGATCATCGCTGAGATTCGTGCAGGCAAGTACAACGGCATCCTCACCTGGGCGCCAGATCGCATCAGTAGAAATGCCGGCGATCTTGGCAAGGTCGTCGACCTTATGGATTCTGGCGGCCTGCAGGAGATCCGGACATACAGTCAGAGTTTCAGAAACAATCCGAATGAGAAATTCTTGTTGATGATCCTCGGCTCGCAGGCGAAGCTCGAGAATGATAACCGTGGCATCAATGTGAAGCGCGGACTGCGCACGCGCGTCGAAATGGGCCTCTGGCCCGGTCTCGCACCGACCGGCTATCTCAATCAGCGATTAATGGACAAGAAGTGCCAAGTGATCGTCGATCCGGAACGAGCACCCGTCATCAAGAGGGCTTTCGAGAAGGTGGCATACGACGGATGGTCTGGCCAGAAGGTATATCACTGGCTTCGGTTTGAACTCAACTTCTACACGACCGGCAACAAGCCGCTCTCGCAGGGCAACCTCTATCGTCTCTTTATCAATCCCTTTTACTACGGCGTCTTCGAATACCCCAAGAAGAGCGGCAACTGGTACCAGGGCAAACACGAGCCACTGATCAGTAAGGAGCTGTACGATCTCGTGCAGAGTAAGCTCAGGCGTGAGAGCACAATACGGCGGACGCATGAGTTCGCCTTCACCAAGCTCATCATCTGCGGCCTATGTGGATCAACGTTCAGCGCCGAAGAGAAATACAAACAGCTCAAGGACGGCACGGTCGCCAAATACATCTATTACGGATGCTGCCGGTCGAAAGACCGGATGTGCAAGAATAGCTATTTCCGCGAGGAAGAATTGATAGATGAACTGGTAAAGCTGATCGATCAGATCAACTTTAACGACGTCGGCATCCAGAAGAAACTCGAGGATGAGCTGAAGCGGTTCAATAAGTTTCAGCGGGTCGTGCTTGGCATGACCAACTCACAAAACACGCACGAAGAAGTCGACTTAAAAACCTACGTCAAATACACGCTAAAGAATGGTTCGAACGAGGAGAAGCGCGAGCTGATGGGATGCTTCAGATCGAAGATACAGATCACGAAGGGTGTGCTGACGATCGAATGATCGTATCGTCTCAGACAGACTTCAGAATGGGAACCTTTGACCATTCCAGAATGGACATTTATCCTGTATCTACATGCAAATCATCCAAGGCGTCCTTATAACCATTATTGCCGCTTTTATCATCTATTGGCTCGGGATTGGTGGATCAAAGACCGTCATCACAATCGAGGGCACGCGAGTCACCAAGAAGTGGAAAGTGCTTATCGTGATCGGCTGGATCATGTTTGTAGGAGGCGGTCTTTATTGCCTTTCATGGGCTTCGGTGTCTGGATTCAATAACCCTAAAACCGGCATTGGGTTCTCATTGGCCTTCGTCGGCCTAATCATACTCTTTATTGGAAAGTTTGGCGCTTGGTGGAATCGACACTGATGATTCTGAGGTCATTGATCATATCGAATGACTCTTCGTACAATACGATTCTCAGGTATGTTCTTAATCTTCGATTCGACAAATTGAATGACCGTCAGACCCGTCTCAGTCCTTGAGATGATTTCCCTGAGGGCCGGAAAAATGTGCAGTTGAGTTCCTTCACCACCCTCCCCCTTGAAGTGCTTCAGCCAGACGAGGGCGTGCTTGGTATTTCTCCTCATCTCGATAAGAGTCACGGTTACGCTTTCAACACCCAGGAAAACGATGTACTCGTATTCCTCATTGCGATTCAATCGTTTCCCTTTTGCTACGGCCTTCTGGGCCTGCTCATACATAAAGGCCTGAGTTTGGGGAGGAAGGAAACTACACATGCATCTGCTCCGTCCGATCGTCGGTGAGTTTATAACCAGACAGTCGTGCCTAAAACACGTACTGACGTGCTTCTCTGTAGCGCCGCCATATTCTATAAACAAAATATCTGGTTGCCAGCGCCCTCCATTTCCGTCGATTAAAAGGCCGCAGAAAGCTCCTCCTATCCCTCTCTCCATCTGCGGACTAAAAAGATTGTAGCTCTGGAAAATTCCCAAGAGAGCGCTCAAAGCCCACTCCGGTTTATCAGGAATCTTGGACAATACATCTCTTATCCACGTTTCGGTTAACTGCCTATGGATAGGAAGCGGATTACCAATCTGCACTATTTCCTCGTTCTCACTGATCTGGCTATCGTGATTAGCGTTGAATGCGATAAGTCTTGGAGTGCCGTCGTGATATGCAACAACCATTTGCAATGTCCTCCCTTGTGGAAATGGGTTTGCGAAAAGAGCCCAGTTTAATGCTTCTCGCGGAATATCTCCTTGATCGATTCTCTCGTAGAACGAGGTGGCAACTCGTATTGCGAGCCCATAGCTACCAGCAAATGTAATGCCTATATTTTTCCTTAGGAACAGCTTCACCACCCTTTCCTCGACTCGCGCATCCTCTTGTTCGTTAAGAACGTGTGCCTGACCAAAACTCGATTCAACAACGTGAAAATTTAAAGGGTCCGGCGGGCTGGTCAGCGCCGTGTCCGCAGCAAGAAAAACTTCCGAATCAGATTTCCAAGCTAAGGCGTACGTCATAATGGGGCATTAAGCCGCAAACGGGTCGAGAGGATCATTGTTGACTACAGGTGTCGCATCGCGTATCTCTCTTGTCGCATTGGCAGGAATCCCGCCCGAAGGTAGGACGTATAGTCCTGCGCAACCTCGCGCGGTATCGGCACTTTGAGGACCTAGGTCTTTCCAGTCATAAATATTTAAGGCAAAAATGCACATCCATGCCTCATCGTTGTCTGACTTTACCCAAAAACATTCGTACGTGAATTTGTCTCGGTTACAGATAATCTTGTCCAGATTACCGTTCTCACGATTGCCTTTGATAGCCTCGACAAACTTCGAGTGCTGCGGCTTGATATCTTCCATCACAATTTTTCCATCAACAATCGAACCGATTGGAAAAGGGGTCTCCAAGGTTCCGAACGTATCGATTCCTATTCGGACAGCAGGTTCGCGATAGAGCGCCGCGTGAAAACCGGAAATCCATCTCCAGATTGCCTCTTTGATATTAAGGTCACCAGCATCTATCGCGGGACTGCCTCCGACTTTTTTAAGCTTCAGGCGCACATCCTTTGGGTCGCTCGGTATTCGTCCTGACTGTGGAGCGAGAAGTTGACCCATCATCTCATCGGTCAGATTATGCGCATTGTTGCATGCCTTATGTGTCGGCAATATGAGCGGGTCTCTGTGGTCTGTATGAAAGATAGTTTTCGGCGGCAGGTGGTCTCGATCTGTCTCATCAAGCGGTACAAAATTACCTCCGCACAAATAGCAAAAAGGGAGCGTCTGAACCGCCCTTCGATTAGTTTGGGTTTCCAAAATCACCATGACCTTGATACTACATGGAAAGTCTCGGCAGCGCATCGCAGGGGTAGGCCCTCGACATACTACCGATACTAATTTTCAAGAGCGGGCGATGAGGGAATCGAACCCCCGACATCGGTTTTGGAGACCGAAGTTATACCATTTAACTAATCGCCCCTCTGGATAGCTGTCAGCTATCAACTGTTAGCTTACAGGAAATACGAAAAGACTCAAAACATTTGATTTACACATAAAAAGACCTCATTTGATACGTGTTGCTTTTGGACCGCACTTGGCCGCTCAAAAGGTGGTTATTTGGCGTTTAGGAGCCGCTAGTATATTCTGCCGAACAGAGCTGTACAAAACTGTCTTTTCTGGAGGATCTCATGGAGTATGAGCGCGAAACGCTAGGCCTTAAGTATCAGATGTTCGTACTGATCGAATGGCTACGGAAATATATCACGTGTGACTACAAGGATCGCATCGCCGTTACCACATCTTGCGGCATCGATTCCGCGGTCTTGTTGTTCATGGTCACAAAGATAGACCCTGCAATACCAGTCTTCTTTGGCGACACAGGGATGCATTTTCCCGAGACTCTGGCGTATATGGATACGCTTGTCGACAGATTCAAGCTGACGAATATTCATGTCATCCAGACGGATCCCGAAGTATTGCGAGTGAACGATCCGGAGTCATTGTTGTGGCGATTGGACACCGACGCATGCTGCGACATGCGCAAGGTCGAACCGCTACGACAAATTGTGGGATTACATGCGGCATGGATAACCGGGCGCAAGCGCTATCAGGGAGGTTCACGAAAAGATCTTTCGCTGATAGAAGATTATGGTGATCAAATCAAAATCAACCCGCTTGCGTGCATGAAGCTAGCAGACATTCGGGTTTGTTTCGATATGTTCGATCTTCCTCGGCATCCGCTCGCCGATAGATACACGTCCATCGGCTGTAGAAACTGTACCAAGCCGAACAGCTCTTCTGATCCAGATAAACTTCGAGATGGTCGTTGGCCACACGTTGAAGGTAAGAATGAATGCGGCTTACATACTCGAAGAGAACCATAACGAGCCCGGGGCATATCCCCGGGCTTTTCTTTATCATGCCTAGCGAGGAGCGAAATGAAAACCTACGACCAATTTTTCTTGACGGTACTCCGCCCTAGAAAAATGAAGTGCCCTTGTGGCGTTTTCATTTCGTGGAGGACGGCGGGACACAAGGTATAAAACTCCGCGACTTGCCTTGGGGTTTTTTACCTTTTATCATGCGGCGAAAAGTAACAACTTCCCTAATCGACAAATATAAGAAAAAACCTCGCTTTTGGCGAGGTTCTTTCTAAAACGTTCTATTTCTTTACTTCCTTGTGCTTGGTGTGAGCTTTGCACCATTTGCAGTATTTCTTGATATCGATTTTGCGCTCGACGAGCTTGCGGTTCTTGCGGGACCAATAATTGATGCGGCCGCACTTCGTGCAGGCGAGTTTGAAAAGCTGATCTTGCGACATAGTGAGTGCCACTATACCCAAAGACACCCTCGGAGTCAATCAAAAGGTCATGCGGTACAGATTTGGTTCCACGGCATGGTCGGTGTCGGTCCACCACCTGCAATGACACTCAAGAGAGTGCCGACGATAAGCCACGCCGAAAGGATGATGATAAGGCCGATAAAAACAGCCGAAAAGACCTTATTAGCTTGGTGGATCTGATCCGGACTTCCACCAGCGGTCATATGTTTGAAGCCTGCCCAGGCGAAGAGAACCGCCGAAAGGAATACTGCGAGATAAATACCGTCGTTGAGAACGTTCTGAGCGAGCAGGGCGAGGTCACAGACCGATTGGCAACCGCCGGGCACATTGCAATCGTTTGGCACGATCGGCTGCATACCTGCTGCCATCGCAATGGCCGGTACGAAGACGAAAGACGTCATCAGTACGGTGAGCACCTGTCGACGTAACATGGGGATATTGTAGCATGAGCAAAAATAGTTCATACTGGGCTCACTGCGTCGGTGGCGGAGTGGTCAATCGCACTTGGCTGTAAACCAAGCGACTTCGGTCTACGGGGGTTCGAATCCCTCCCGGCGCACAAAAACAGTTAGGGCCCAGAGCATGTCTCTGGGCTCTTACTGTTTTCAGCCAGGAGGGATTCGAACGGACGGAGGCACGGGACCCACAGCTTGCTGTGGGACGCCGAGTCAGGGCAGTGACCACTTAGCGCATGGCGCTTAGTGAGTCACGCTCGATTCCCTCCTGGGCGCAATTTTAATAAAGTGAGACCGCCCACGATTGGACGGTCTCCTCAGCGAGTGTTCAGCGTTTCCGGAACACGGGTTCACCGACAGGCGTGTAGACGACAGCCTGTCCTGTCGCGGCAGCATGCAGCTCGTCGGCGGCGTGAGCGGCTCGCTGATGTTGCACCTGCTGCGAACGCAACGCGGCATAATCTCCCTCCGATACCCCCGATTTTCCCTGGGCGTCAAACACTCTTTGCTCTTCTGCTCGATGATAATCGGCAATTGCTTTATGATCGACCATCGTTCCACTCCGTAAAACGAGTTGACCCATCTCTAGGCCACTAGAACCATATACAAACTTGAACAAAGTCGCAACTATGCTCGTGCTGCGACACGTGCCCGCGTACCATGGGCACGCTCCGGGCCTTTGCGCACATCGAATTTGTATTCGTAGTTCCCTGGCCCGAGCGTGGTCGACGGGACGAGATCGACTTTGATCGAGCCTCCTTCGAGCACGCCGCGTGCGACCATCATGTTGGCAATCGGTGTGAGGATCTTGCTCTGGATCAATCGCTTGAGCGGACGTGCACCGTATTGCGGGTTGTACCCTTCCTTGCCGAGATAATCGAGCGCGGCATCGGAGAGCGTGAGCGTGATGTGTTTGTCGGCGAGACGTTTGGCAACGATCTCGACTTGCATACGCACGATGTCCTTCATGACCTCCGGTGAGAGGATATTGAAGAGAATGATCTCATCGAGACGATTCAAGAATTCCGGACGGAAGAAGTCTTTGAGAGAACTCATGACCTTGTCCTTGGTCTGCTCGTAGCGATCGCTTTCAGAAACCGTGGCGCCCGAACCGAAACCGAGACCGGACATTTTGTCGATATATTCCGATCCGATATTGCTCGTCATGATGATGACGCAATTCTTGAAGTTGACGGTACGGCCCTTGGCATCCGTCAGACGTCCGTTGTCTAAGACCTGCAAGAGGATGTTGAACACCTCCGGATGCGCCTTCTCGATCTCGTCGAAGAGGATCACGGAATACGGGCGATGACGCACCAATTCGGTCAATCCTCCGCCTTCGTCATGGCCGACATATCCCGGAGGCGAACCGATCATCTTCGAGACGGAATGCTTCTCCATGTATTCGGACATATCAACGCGGATCAAGGATTTGTCACTGTCGAAGAGAAAATCGGCGAGCGTGCGCGTGAGCTCGGTCTTACCGACACCGCTCGGTCCGAGGAAGAGGAATGAACCGACCGGACGATTCGGATCGCTGATACCCGCACGACTACGTTTGATAGCATCGGAGACTTTTTGCACTGCTTCGTCTTGTCCAACGATGCGCTGCTTGAGATCAATCTCCATACGCGAGAGTTTTTCTGCTTCTTCTTCAAGCATGCGCGCGACCGGCACGCCCGTCCATCGAGAAACGACTGACGCAATATCTTCCGCAGTAATCTCTTCCTTGAGCACGCGTCGAGTGAGCTGAAGTTTCTTGAGACGCTTTACCGCTGTTTCGATCTCTCGTTCCAGTGCAGGAATGCGACCATAGCGGATCTCGGCGGTCTTGGTGAGATCGGCGATATTCTCCGCGGCATCAGCTTCCATGCGTGATTGTTCGAGTTCGCTTTTCGCTCGTTTGATCTCGGCAAGCGTCTCCTTTTCATTCTTCCATTTGGTTTCGAGCTCGCGGGTCCCCTCGCGCAGGTCGGCGACTTCCGCCTCGATCACCTTTGTGCGTGTCGACGCTTTCTCCTCGCCTGCCTCTGCTTCTTTCTTCAATGCTTCGCGCTCGATCTCGAGGCGGGTGATCTTGCGATGTGCTTCTTCGAGAGCGGGCGGCTTGTTCTCAAGCGAGAGTCGCAGTGCCGATGCCGCTTCATCGATGAGATCAATCGCCTTGTCAGGTAAGAATCGTTCCGTAATATAACGGCTCGAAAGCTCGACAGCAGCAATCATCGAATCATCGGTGATATGCACACCATGATAGACCTCGTATCGCTCCTTGAGACCGCGCAAAATAGCAATCGCATCTTCAACCGTCGGTTCATTGACATAGACCGGTTGGAAACGACGCGTCAATGCCGCGTCATGTTCGATATGTTTTTGATACTCCTTCAAGGTCGTCGCACCGATCACACGCAGCTCGCCGCGCGAAAGTGCCGGCTTGAGCATGTTGGATGCATCCATCGAACCTTCGGCAGCGCCGGCGCCCACGAGCGTATGCATCTCGTCGATAAAAAGAATGATCTTTCCTTCGGCACGTTCGACTTCCTTCATGACAGCCTTCAAACGTTCCTCAAATTCGCCGCGATACTTCGTACCCGCAATGAGCAATCCGAGATCGAGCTGGACGATCTCCTTGCCGCGCAACGATTCCGGAACGTCCCCCGCGGCAATGCGCTGTGCGAGGCCTTCAGCGACAGCAGTCTTCCCGACTCCCGCTTCACCGATAAGGATCGGATTATTCTTCGTACGACGTGACAATATCTGAATGACGCGAATGATCTCACTGTCGCGACCGACGACCGGATCGAGCTTGTTCTCGCGTGCTCGGTCGGTGAGCGATCGTGCGAAGCGTGCGAGGGCTCGCGGCTTCGCGGTCGTTTCTATGTCGTGAATCTTACCCTCCTTGATGTCGGTCAACACACGCGCAAGCGCGACACGGTCAACGCGGAATCGAGCGAAGACCTCGGCTGCCGGTCCCGGATGCTCGGCAATACCAAGGATGAGATGCTCGGGCGATACGAACTGATCGTTGAACGATGCGGCGATACGCGGTGCCGCCTCAAAGACGCGTACGAGCTCCGGTGTGAGATACAACTGGAAACTGGGACTGACGACAGTCGACCCGGAATTACCCTCGATGAGCTCGAGGACAGAATCAGTGAGATTTGCGACGTCGATCTCGACTTGCTCGAGCATGGGAAGAACCATCGATTCTTCCTGCATAAGAAGCGCCGCAAGCAGATGAAGCGTCGATACCTGATTGTGACCGCGCTCTACCGCGAGCTGATGTGCTCGATGGATCGCCTCCTTCGCCTTGGTCGTGTAGTTATTGAAAGGTGTCATATAGTTTTATTTTTATTCTGCTGGAGGTATCCCTAGCTGCTAATACGCCCATTCGCGTCTGATTATTTCGCCGCGCCACTATGCCCTAGATCTGCCGTAATGATTGAAACCGGTATAAAGGCTGATCCGGAAACTGATCGTGACACTCCAGTGCTCATTCCTACCATATTGCCGTCGGTATCGATGAGTGGGCTTCCGTAGAGGACATTATCACCCGAAATATCTGTTTTGACAAGTGCCCCCGTTGCGCTCACCGCCGGAGTCAAGCTGCTGATAAGCCCGCTTCCGACCCAGGGGTTCGATTCTCCTGCGATCAAAACGACCGTTTCGCCCAACTGTGGAGAAGCAGACGGCATACCGATCGGCACCCACGCCGGAGTCGTCGTAGACTCGCTCGATGTCGCGACCGTAAGCAGTGCAAGTCCTGTTGCCGCATCACGAACCGTTACAAATGCACGGACACTGGAACCATTCGCGAGTGTGACCGTTGCCTGCGCAGAGCCACCCATTGCAGCGGTGTCGGTAACCATATCTCCTGAAGCGTCGACGACGACACCAAGCCCGAGAAATGTCGACCCGTCGACAGAATACAAACGGGTGACCGAAGGCGCTGTTTTCTTAACCGCGCTCGCGATGGTATTGGTGTCGTTCACTACGACGGTCTTTGTTGGCGTGACCACCGTTGCCGTCTGGCCGGGTGACGCGACTTCTTTGATTGTCTGTTGAATGACACGATTGACCGTCTGCGCAACCGACGTCGGCGCTTGATCCATCAAGGAGACAGTGACAATACCGGTCGCCATCGAGGTGACGAAGGAGATCAGAAGCACCAGGAGGACGACTTGTGATTTTGTGAGTTCTTCGATGTCCATATACTGCTAGCATATCATCCGAAAAAGCCGGTGCAAATTGTGCTTACGTGAACTATTTACGAGCGCGTACGATATTCGGCAATCACCTTCACCAGAGTGTCTACTATTCGTTTATTGTCGTTGGTATGTGAGTCACGTCCGAATGAAAAGCGTAATGTATTCCGTGACCTCCACTGACTCACCTGCACCTCCTTCGTTGAAACTTCGGCGGCCGAGGCAAGTATTTTCACTACATGTGATTCTTTCGCGTCACCCTCGCGGCAAGCGCTCTTGGTCGAGATCGCGATACCCGCATGATCCAAGGCGAGTGTGATGTATTCACTGCTGATATCGGGAATAGAAATATTGAGGATGTGCGGCATGGATCGAGCGGGGTTGCCGCCTGTGGTGAGCGATGTCGAACCATTGATGATCGTGCCGGGGAGCTGCGCGACGATCTGGCTCGCCAGGTCGTCGCGCAGCGCACGCAGTCGTTTCGATTCCGCAGTTCGTTCGCGTCCAATTATTGAAAACGCTTCCGCAAAGCCCGCTGCGAGTGCGACGTTTTCCGTGCCTGCACGGAGTCCGCGCTCCTGATTTCCACCCAGCTGGATCGGCGCAAGCGTCACCTCTTGATCCACATACAAGCAACCGATACCGCGTGGACCGTATAGCTTCCCCGAATCAAGCGTCAGAAGGTCAACGCCGAGTGAATGTACATTAGCCGCATCGTAGAGCGGCGTCTGCCCCGCATCAGAATGAAATAAGATGGTCGAGTCATGTGTTTTCTCATGTGCACGCAATACACGCGCAATATGCCCGAGCGGTTGTACCACGCCAATCTCACTATTTCCCCACCCGATCGATACGAAGATTGTTTCTGTGCGCAATAATCGTGCCACGGCGTCGGGTCGAATAATGCCGTTTGCATCCGGATCGACGAAATCAACTTTTCCACCAAGCCGTTCGACTTCACCAAAACACTCGAGTACCGATGGATGTTCGATTGAGCTGACGATCCAATGAGTTTGAGAGATGGGCGAAATTCCAGAGGAAGATACAAAGCTCGGAGCTTGGGATCCATTAAGCTCTGAGCTTTGTATCTTGCCAAATTCGATTGCCCGCGCAAATCCCAAGATCGCGAGATTATTCGCTTCCGTCCCTCCGGAGACAAAGATGATCTCGCGCGCCTTGGCACCGATCTCGCGCGCGATCCGTTCACGAGAATCCTTCAAACTGCGTGCCGCTGCCACACCTTCCGCATGAATAGACCCCGGATTGCCGAAAGTGCCCTGCGCGTTTGCAACCACCAGTGCTGCTTCCGGCAGTATCGGTGTCGCGCTCGCATAATCGAGATAGATGCGCTCCTTTTTTGACTTTGAACTTCCAAACCATTTCATCATGTCATCATTGTGTACGCCACGCAGCTTTTTTGCAAAAGCGTCAATTTTCGGCTATAATGCGTCCACTTCAAGGTCACCTATGGTTTCCACGACCCTGCGTATACATTTGCATGCCAAAATCGACTCACAACTCAATAGAGCGTCCTCCCGTCGTTGTCGTGATGGGTCATGTCGACCACGGTAAATCAACGCTGCTCGATTTCATTCGTCATACGAGTGTGGTCGCCGGTGAGGCAGGCGGCATCACACAGCACGTCGCTGCATACGAAGTCGTCCGAGAGGTGGTCAACCCTTCGACGTCACTCAGGGCAAGCAAACGTATTACTTTCATCGATACTCCCGGACACGCTGCATTCTCTGCGATTCGCGCGCGCGGTGCCAACGTTGCCGACATCGCGATCCTCGTCGTAGCGGCAGACGATGGTGTAAAAGCACAAACGCTCGAAGCACTCGCACAGATACGCGAAGCGAAGACTCCGTTCATTGTCGCGATCAACAAGATCGATAAACCGAATGCGAATATCGAACGCACACAGGCATCTCTCCTCGAGCATGAAGTCTATCTCGAAAAACTCGGCGGCGATGTGCCATGGGTCGCTATCTCTGCGAAAGCTGGCACCGGCGTCGACGAACTCCTCGATCTCATTCTGCTTGTCGCGGAACTCGCGGAGTTCAAAGCCGATCCGTCGATTCCTGCAACCGGCTATGTGATCGAAGCGCACCGCGATCAGAAGCGCGGCATTGCAGCCACCCTTATAATCACCGACGGCACACTTGAGAGCGGCATGGCAATACTTGCCGGACGTGCGATCGCGCCGGTACGCATCATGGAAGATCATGCAGGTAAGACTCTCAAATCGGCAACCTTTTCGACTCCCGTCACGCTCGTCGGTTTCGATGAATTGCCGGCTGTGGGCGAAACTTTTCATACCTACAAGAATAAGCGCGAAGCTGAACAGGTGCGCGAGAGCCTTGCGGCCGCCCCGCGTTCAACAGGTGCGACTGCTTCCGTTGCTCCGTTCGGTTCAGATGTATTCTATTTGCCAGTCATCATTCGTGCTGACGCGAGTGGTTCACTTGAAGCAATCGAACACGAAGCATCGAAGATCGGTGACGAACATGCGCACGTCTCAATCGTTCAATCCGGCATCGGCAACATTTCCGAAAATGACGTCAAAGCGGCAATGGCGGGTACGACACATGCAGTGCTCATCGGCTTCAATGTTTCTGTCGATCCGATCGCCGAAGCACTCGCGCTCCAGCATGGCGTTACGATCGTAACTTTCAACATCATTTACAAGCTCACGGAGCACCTCGAAGAACGCTTAGCGACATTGAAGCCGCGACGTACCGTCGAAGAGCTCGCCGGCCGCGCACGTGTCATCAAGCAATTCAGCACGCAAAAAGAGATCCATGTTGTCGGCTGCGGCGTCACGGAGGGATACTTCCTCAAAGGAGGTATCGTGCGTGTGTTTCGCCGCAAACTGCTTATTGGATCAGGCAAGATCACGAACATGCAGTCCAACAAACGGAATGTCGATCGCGTCGAAGCGACGAGTGAATTCGGCGCGCAGGTCGAATCAAAATTCGAGATCGCCGAAGGCGATATGCTCGAGTATGTCGTCGTGACGACCGTCTAAATTCGTATGGGAAGCCGCCGACAAACACAGATCGCCGAAATGATGATGCATCTCGCGGGAGAATTCTTCGCGCGAGAGAGCAATGGCGTGTCGTTGATCACCGTCACGCGCACTGATGTCTCTCCCGATCTTCGTGCTGTCAAAATTTATTTTTCAGTCTTACCGGAATCCTACGAAAAGCCCGCATTGAACTTTGCCAAGCGCAGCCGCACTGAATTTCGCGAATATCTCAAGAGTCATGCTCGCATGCAATACTTGCCGGATGTTGATTTCGAAATCGACTTTGGTGAAAAGAACCGCCAGCATATAGACGAACTGACGCGAAAGGGATAAAGTATCGCGAGTTTGCGCACAACCATAGGAGACTCACATGGCGATTCAGCCTTTCTTTTTGGTGCTCGGCACCAATGCGGGTAAAGTCGACAAAAGCAACGACACGTTGGAATATCGCTTCTGCCGGATCAATGCCGACCCTAACGAGCGAGGTTCGAAAGTCAACTGTCGGACGTCGGGTGACAAAATGCACCAATCCGAAATCGAACGTCGGTTCGACAAAAAATCTGTAGTCTATCCGGACATCGGGAGCGCGATCAGAGCGGTCGAAGTGGAAGCCCAGAAGAGTGTGGGTCGTATGACCCCCTATGTGATGCAGATTGAGCCTTTCCCCGACGAAGCATTCCCCGATTGATCACGTGGGTGGCGACACTGTTCGCCACCCGCATCTTCTTTTTAACCGTGATAAATGATATCCTTGCACAACGGCCTGGTGGCGAAGTGGTAACGCGTGAGTCTGCAAAACTCTTATGCGTGGGTTCGATTCCCACCCAGGCCTCAGAATGGGAATACGGTGCGTGTGCACCATATGTTGGGAATCGAAAGCCGCAGCGCTGTCGCTTTGCGACCGCGAGGCCGGGCCGGCGGTACTTAGCGCCGCAGCGCTTAGTAACCGTGGCCGATTCCCACACAGGCCTCAAAAGTTTGTCCGTATGGTAGATTTATATGTATGCCTCACTTCACCAAGGCTTCGCGGGGCAATGTCCACCGTCGCGAAGGCTTTGGCGAGAATGCCGGGATGGTGTAATTGGTAGCCACGTTCGACTTAAGATCGAATATCCGAGAGGATGTGTGGGTTCGAGTCCCACTCCCGGCACAAAAGAATCGCGCAACACCATCCGATGTTGCGCGTTTTTTCATGTAGCTTTCGCCAGCAAGGGAAGAAATTTTTCTCCCCGATACCTTTCGAGCCGGGAAAAATATTCCCTCGCCTCCTGGTCACGGATCACATAGACCTTCAATCCGAGCAGGCAGCGCAGATGATTGAACATGATACGTGCCGTTCTGCCATTACCCGTCTTGAATGGGTGAATACAGATGAGGCGATCGTGCATTCTCCATGCTTCTTCCGTAATGTCATACTCAGCCGAATGCACCATACGGAGAAGCATGCTCTCTGCATCCTGCACCCAGTCGCCGAGCATTATACGCATGCGCTCAGCACTCGGAATAATTGTCCGCACTGCTCCTTCCGTTCCCGACCGAAGCAAACTATCGTACTCACGATGCTTGCCGGTTATCAAGCCATTTACAAATCTAGGATCGAGAAAGCGAGAGGCATTTGCGATGATCACACACATCTCGATATGGCGTTTCGTGCTGCCGCGTTCGGGATTGAACGAGATTATACCGGTAAGCGCTTCGCTTTCTTGGATGAACTGCATCCAATCTTCACTCAACTTAGAGATCGACATCGTAGTCGCCTTTCCATGTCTCTATGACTACCGCCATACTATCAGCAGAGAAGCTATTCTCAAATCCCTAAAATATTGTAGAATGCCCTCTGACGCACACATATATACATATGTGTGATGCGTTCGGCTGACATCAGAACCAGTTCTGATGTCTCGCCTCACTCGGCACCCATAGCTCAGCTGGTAGAGCAGTCGCCTCTTAAGCGAACGGTCGTTGGTTCGAATCCAACTGGGTGCACAAGATACATATGGGCTTACTTTCAAGATACAAGAAGGAGAAGGAAAGAGCGAGGGCTTTTTATAAGAGTATTGATAAAGTTCGTTGCCCGTACTTTGGAGCAGACATCATCTTTAATGCGGATGGATTCCACCATCTTCAATTCTCGGCAGAACGCGAAAGACCGAAGGAGGAACAATTACTAAAATTTAGCCTTCTCAATGCAGTTCCGCATATTCTGAGGAACGCTGGAACTATTCAAGAATACAGACATACGATGGAGCCCATCGGACAAAAACGTTTTTCAGACGGAGCTCGAGAAATGAGAGAGATTGAATACTGGGGTGTTATTGCGATCACAAAAGGCGAACGGCCCATAAGAATCAAAATAATCTTACGTCGTGTCGGTAATGGAAATATAATTTTTTGGAGTGTAATGCCAACGGTTAAATTAAAAGACGGGGAATCCTACCTTCATCTAGCAAGTCAAAATATCGACAAAGAATAAACGACGAAACCCCAGACTATATCTGGGGTTTTCTCGAAGTGCCTGCCTTCAGCTTAAGTATATGAGCTGAACGGGGCTTACGCCCACAGGCACAGATGCATAATATACCAGCTTTCGATGAAAATCCAATGAATGTAGGTAGGTAGGTAGATCTGTCTAAAGCAAAGACTAAATATGTGCATAAGGCACACTTAAATCCACTGAGTTCAAAATCATCCATCAGTACACTGGCGTTTGGAAAAGAAGATTCTAGAAAAATGCTGGCTTTAATGTATTATGACGATTCAGTCCCAGCATTGGAACGAAAAAGAGTACAGGCAATGTTGGTACTTAAGGGCGAGTGGCGGAATTGGTATACGCGCCAGCCTTAGGAGCTGGTCCCGCAAGGGTTGGGAGTTCGAGTCTCCCCTCGCCCACTTTAATATATTCGCTATTGGCCGCCGACGAAATTGATCGTCGGGGCGTTCACACTTTGCACATTCATGTCCGGATTGGCGACGTTGAGGCCGAAGGTGTTATCAAGAAACGCGATGATCCCGTAGACCGAAACCATGATGAGCATACCGAGCGTGCCGTAAATCATGTGCTGTTTACCGGATGACGTATCTTCGCCTCGGCTCACGTTGACCATGAACTGGAAGAGTCCCCACATGAACATGAAGAAGCCCGTGGCGAAGATGACGAGAAGAATCGGGTCGACGATGTATGTGCCGAATTTCGTGATGAGATTATCGACACTTGTTGATTGTGCATAGACTACACCACTGCTGCTGATCAGCAGAAAAAAGCCCAGACCGATGATCCTCATCGCCCGCTTACTTTTTTCAGAAATAGTGCGCATGCAGTATGTATTCCATCCCTCTGTGGAAAATAGCAGGGGGAGAAGCTGATATGATTAATTCGTGGAGCCGCCAATCTGGATCTGTGCGGGAGTCTCTGCGGAATTACTGTTGTTGACACCGAAGGTTGCCTGCAAGAGGTGGATTACGCCCCAGATCGAAACCATGATGAAGATCGCGACGATGGAGTAGAAGATCGTCGTAAGACCATTTGCACGGTCTTCGCCCTGCGAAACAATGTATTTGACGAGACCCCAGAAAAAGACGACGATCGCGAGCGTGATGAAGAGAACCATCACGTCGTTGAGGGCGGTATTGGCGAACTGGATCAAACCGATGATGCCCTGCTGCGGGGTCGTACTGACGATTCCCTGAGCGCTGGCGACGAACGGAAGGATCAGGGCACTTGCTACGGAAAGAACAGGGATGATACTTTTGCGCATAAATGATTGAAGACGCGATTTATATATAAGTCCCTTCATTGTAGCGTTAGATGCGGCACTCACAAGCGATATGGGCAGCTCCTGTGGATAAACTTATTGGGTGTGTCCCTGGCTGCAAGACTTTCACCGTCGGGATTTTTCTGCTGAAAAATCCCTCCGTTTCGCGCCAGTCGCGCTGCAAAGACGGTGAAAGTCTTGCAGCCAGGGACACATCCCGATAAACTCAATGTTCCGGTGGCGCGGCACTCGGTTTACCAGCCTTTGCAAGTGCGAGCACGGCGACGAAGCACAAGAAAAGTATTATGAAGACGCCGATGATGAAAAAGATCGGCCCCTGCAAGATGTTAATGATACCGAGCAGAACGACAAGGACGAAGAGTATCGTGACGCCCCAGAACATGAGTTTGAGTCCTTCGGTACGTTTTTCCAAACCGAGGAGAACGAGATATTGTACGAAGCCGCCGACAAAGATGAGAATTGCTGCGACAATCATCAGACCCGCACAGATATTGAAAAGCCCCAGAAATGTCGCGACCGTTTGCGCCGCAGCAATCCCCGGTATGAAGACCGCTGCGATCGTCGACCATACGAGTGCGTTCGTTCTCATAGCATGTATTTTGAACATCGAGAAAAGCGTCTTTCCATTAGTACACGACGACTCCATTGGTAGCCGCTGGCGGCGGTCCGCCGAAGAGACTGTACTGGAGTACTTGGATAATTCCCCAAATAGAAACCATCGCGAATATGATGACGATGCCCCAATAGAGCGTCTTCTTCAAATCATCACCGCTCGCCTCTCCGCGACTCATTTTGAAGATGTTACCGGCAATACTATAAAAATAAACGGCAACACTCGCGGTGATGAGCAGTACGGCACCATCGTTGAGGATTGTCGCCGCGGATTGTGCTAACGCCTGCAACGTTGTCGGAGCCGATTGTGCCCATACAACGGCAGGTAGTGCCACGAATGATGTTATCAGAGCTAGTGGTGTGCGAAATGATTTCATACGTTTTGTGCTATCCGAGCAGCTGGGTAACGGTACTACCGATGAGATTCGCGAGCACCCATGCGGCGAGTATCAAGAGCGCGCCGAGAACGGAATAGAAAAAATTGCGCCTTGCCGTCTCGAGTTGTGCCGGTCTTCCTTGGGCCGTAACGAACAGAAATCCTGAATACACGATGAATACCGTGATGATCGGAAGCGAGATTTTGACCATTGCCGACATCGCCGCAGCGATGAAGTTTTGAAATGACATAATCCCCGTCGGACTTTGAAAACAATTCGTCGATGATGTTGTACAAGGGGTCGTATCCGCATGCGCTACGACGATGCAGAGAATGAAGACGATCGGTGCCGTAAAGATGATGTGTCGGATGAGTGATTTCATACGTGTTTATTGTCCGCTTATTATTTGGGTCATTTGAGCATCTGCACGACCGACGGCATCCGCAAGAAGCATCGAGCCGCTCGTCGTGTTCTCAATCATAGTCTGAAATAGCGTCGCCGTCTTGTCCGGGTTGGGATCAGCCCATCCGTACGAGACAATCGTCTCAGCATTGAAGAGGCTCTGATCACCCGTCGCTGTAAGTGAAAGCACGTCGCGTCGTGCCGATGAAAGGCCGAAGGCAGTCGCGTATGCGGCAGAATTTGCGGTAGCAACGAGTGTAGCTGCGACAGCCTGAGCTCCTGCTATATTTTTTGATGTCCGAGCAACGGCGATACCGTACACGCGAGCAATGTCGACGGAATGCGAAGCGCTGCGGATCTGTGGAAGCGCTGCAACCGCGAAATTGAGATTCGGATTCTCCTGTTTGATGAGTGGCTCCTCGCTCGCATAACCGACATATAGCCCGAGATTCCCCTGTGCGAAATCCTGACTTGCCTTCGGCAATGAACCGTTCCACGAATAATCCGTCTTCGACGGATCAGCGAATTCGGTATAGAACCGGAGTGCGGTCTCGACTGCCGGTTCGGACGAACTAATGCCGGATTTCGATATCGTGGAATCGAGCTTGCCGGTTGAGTCGTATGTGGTCAATGTTCCCCCCGCCTGCAAGATCAGTGCGGCAAGAATATCTTTGGCATCGTCGATGTTCTGATATTCACCCAGTGCAATGGTACTTGTAAGAATGTTGCCGGCATCGTCGCGTTTGGTGAGCTTCGTCGCCATATCGAAGAGTTGATCCCAATATTGGGGCGGTTGGGCATAACCGGCAGTCGCCAAAAGATCCTTGTTCCAATATAAGACGAGCGGGTCAGCCGCGATCGGTAGCGCCACGACCCCCTTTGGTACGAGAAACGGATTGGCCCCTTCGATGAACGCGTTTTGAAATTGAGTGACCGATACGCTCGTGAACGGGATGAGCGCGACCTCGCCGGAATCAGGAACGGCGCGGTCTTGCGTCATCATGAAAAGATCCGGACCGCTTCCGGCCGCAAGTGCCGCGGTGAGATCCGTTGTATAGGTCGTCGAATTTTTTTGAACATACGTGACCTGTGAAAGTGCCGGATAGGTATTGGCGGCGTTTTGGATCATCGAGGTGAATGTCGGTCCATCGACGGTGCCCCAGATCGTGACCGGCCCGACGGTCGAGCTCTTGGCGGTCGATGTTGCAATCGCAAATATGAGGACGCCCGCGACAGCACAGGCACCAAAGACGGCGAGCAAAGTCAGTTGAAATCCGGAAAGTTTTTTCATAGCTTTGGTATATTGTATATCGTCAAATGTTCTCTACTACTACACCTGAGATGTGATGCAGCAAAAGACCGTAGTGATGCGCACCGGCCGAGAATTCACGCGTTAATTCGAAACCATTTTCTCGTGCCAGCACACATGCCGCATCCCGCGTCACAACATCTTCACGACACGGTCCCATGCCGCTGAATGAGTCGTGCCAATCAATGATAGCGAGTCGACCGGTCGGTTTCAAAATGCGTTGCGCCTCACGGAAAATCGCAGTTTTGTCCGGTACTTGAAATAAGATATTCGAGGCAATGACGAGGTCGAGGTGATGATCGGCGATCTTGGATCCACCCGGCGCTTCAAGATCTCCCCATATAAATTCCATTGCTCCCTCAATGCCGCGCTTGCGTGCCTCGGTATGAATACGTCGCAAGAGATCTTTCTGAATATCGATTACATATACCCGACCCGCTTTTTTCAAGAGTTCAGCAACATGAAGCGAATAGGCACCGCTCCCCGCACCAAAATCAGCGACCAGCATTCCCGGATCTATTCGCAATTCAGCGATGTTTTTTGCAGGATGCGCAAAGCCTGCCACCGGTAAGATCTGATGCGTGTGCACATTCATTACTCACTAGTATACCGCGAGAAACGTCAAGCGACGTACGGCGGTGTGGAGAAAATATACAAAAGTGAAAGGCCCCAACACGAAGTTGGAGCCTTTGCCGATTTTGTCTTTCAGTTCGGCGAACTGCTTGAGTCCGATCAGACTCGCGTCAGAAACTCACTCAAGGTCCGTTCATGGCTTTCCCTCCATGTCATAAACGAGCAAAAAAACACGAAAGAGAGTTTTACATCGAGGATAACTCACAACCTCTCGCCGCCGACCCGCTTCATTTCTCCCGAAGGTGGTTGCGGGTGGCCGGCGCCGCCCGATGGTCAGATCTTGCCGATGCCGAAGTTTTCGTTCACACAATGGCCCTGCCGATGGCAAAGGCCGGACGTATCGCGTTTCCAAAAGAAAAGAACCCGTTCCATTGTTGACTCCTTTCGTTGTCAGCTCGAGCAATATACATGGTGCAATTATTTTGTCAAGTATTTTTTGATCACCGCCACTGACACCCTATAAAATGGCTAATTTACTCGATATTCCCGAGGAAGGTTTAATCTTCCACTTTTTTAAGCTATTTTCCTTCCTCTTCGGTTGCTTCACCCAGTAGGTGAATCTGCTGATTCAAATACAACGAATGAAGCAAGTGAATCTCCTTCGCGGAGCTTCATGATTCGGACGCCCTGAGTTGCACGCGATAGTGTCGGAATCTCGTCGAGACCGGTTCGGATCGCTTGGCTCTTTTGTGACATGGCGACGAGTTCACCATTCTGATTCAAGATCACAGTCGCGCCGACAAGCTGCTTCGTCTTCGTTGTTATTGACATCGTCTTGATGCCCGAACCGCCGCGGCCCTGTGTCTTATATTCACTCAATTTGGTCTTCTTGCCATAGCCGGTACTCGACAGCACGAGTAATTGCGCGTCTTTGATCCCCTTCGGGACGACACCGGCACCGACGAGTGTGTCGTCTTTGCCGAGCTTGATGCCGCGCACACCCGCGGCTTGGCGACCCATCTCGCGCACATCATTGCTGGAGAAGCGGATCGATTGTCCTTTTGCAGTCACGACGACTGCGTCGTCGCCGTTGCGAATGAATTGCGCCGAGATCAATGAATCGCCCTTGTCGAGGGTGATCGCAATGAGACCGGAGCGGCGGACTTCTTTGAATTGTGCAGCCGAAGATTTCTTTACGGTACCGTTTTTGGTCGCCATCATGAGTGCCAAGCCTTCGCTCGCCTTCACTTCCTTCGGCATTGCGAGGATCGAAGTGATACTCTCCCCCGTTTCAAGCGAGAGGAAATTCTGGATCGATTTGCCCTTGGTCGCACGCTTGCCCTCGGGTAAATCATACATTTTGAGCTGGTACGCCTTGCCGCGATCGGAGAAGAAGAGAAGGTCGTTGTGCGTCGAAGCAGTGAGGAATTGCGTGACGAAATCTTCTTCCTTCGTATCAAGATCGACAACGCCGACACCACCGCGCTTCTGCTTGCGGTATTCGCCCGGATTGGTGCGCTTGATGTAACCACCCGAGGTCAAGACCAAGACCGATTCTTCATCGGCAATGAGGTCCTCGGTACTCAAAATCGTTGCGCCACGCTTCACGATCTTCGTGCGACGATCATCACCATATTTCTCGACGACATCAGCGATCTCCTTCTTGATGAGATTCATCATCTTGACGGCGCTCTTGAGAAGCGCGGTCAATTCCTCGATCAAAGCCTGGACTTCTTTGAGTTCATCTTCGATCTTCTTGCGTTCGAGCGCGGCGAGGCGTTGCAGACGCATTTCGAGGATCGCCACCGCTTGTCGTTCGGAGAATTTGAACGTCTTCATGAGTCCGAGGCGCGCCGCATCAACATCCTTACTCGCACGAATGAGCTTGATGATCTCGTCGATATGGTCGAGCGCTTTCTTGAGACCGAGCAAGATGTGCTCGCGTTCCTGCGCTTTGTTGAGGTCGAACTTCGTACGACGTGTGACGACTTCGCGGCGGTGTGCGATGAAATATTCAATGATTGCCTTCAGAGAAAGCGTCTGCGGCACGCCATCGACGAGTGCCACGACATTGTAGTGGAATGTCTCTTCAAGCTGCGTGTGTTTATACAAATAATTAAGGACCGTCTGTGGATGCGCGTTATTCTTGAGTTCGATCACCACACGGATGTCTTTGGCGGATTCGTCGCGAACATCGCGGATGCCGTCAAGTCTCTTCTCGTGCACGAGGTCGGCGATCTTCATCAGAAGGTCGGACTTGTTCACGCGGAACGGAATCGAGGTCACGATGATCTGATAGTCACCCTTCTTGTTCTCGGTGATCTCCGCGTCGCCACGCACAACGACGCCACCGCGGCCGGTCGCATACGCGTGTGCAATGTCTTTCTGGTTGAACGCGATGCAGCCCGTTGGGAAATCGGGCCCTTTGACGAATTCGAGCAGATCTTCGGTCGTGCTCTCTGGATTGTCGATGAGGTGAATCGCCGCGCCGCAGACTTCGCGCAGATTGTGCGGCGGAATATTGGACGCCATACCGACGGCAATACCGAGCGTACCGTTGAGCAAAAGATTCGGTATAGCAGCCGGCAAGACGGTCGGCTCTTGTTTCGTATTGTCGTAGTTCGGTGCAAAATCGACGGTGTCCTTCTCGATATCGCGCATCATTTCGCCCGCGAGACGAGCCATCTTCGCTTCGGTATAACGATAGGCGGCAGCGCCGTCTCCATCGATCGAACCGAAGTTACCTTGGCCGATTATGAGCGGATAGCGCATCGTGAAGTCTTGTGCCATTTTCACCATCGCATCGTAAACGGACGCATCGCCGTGCGGATGGTATTTACCGAGCACATCGCCGACGACGGTCGCGGATTTGCGGGTCTTGGCACTTGCCGTAAGACCGGCATCTTGCATGGCAAAGAGAATGCGGCGATGCACGGGCTTCAAGCCATCGCGAACATCGGGAAGTGCACGCGCGGTAATGACAGACATCGCATAATCGAGGTACGATTCACGCATTTCGGTCGAAATAGAACGAGAAACGACACTCGACCCCGCAGGTCGAATATCTCCGGTAGGTGCTGGTGCTGTGACTTTCTTAGTCATACTAGTCGGACTAGTATAACAAAAAGGAGCCTGTTTGTCCCGTCCAAAAAATATTGCCGCCGCGCTACGATGATAGATAGCGCGGCGATTTTGTCACAGATAGTTGTACGCACACATGAGGATTACGAACAAGCTAATGAACGAGCCTATCGCGATGACATTTTGGTTAGCCTTCGCGTCAGGCCACCCCCACGGTGATAGTAACTCATAGTCACCACAGGCAAGGTCCGGTTCTGCGGGTTTCTGAGACTCCCGAAAGGCAAACTCGTTCGGATTGCCCAAAATCAAAACAACCTCCTCTTCTTCTCGGATGAATGCAGATGGCATTATGCCACAAATATTTAAAATCTCAAACTATTGCGCCGCCTCGGTTTGTCCAAAATCTGCATTCGTAGTCGAGTCAGTGGAAGGAACAACGACTGAAGAGGACGTGTCGACGTCCGAAGTATCCGTCACTGTTTGTTGTTCGGTCACACTGGTATGAATACTGGAAAAGAATGCATACGCCCATCCGATAAAAAGCACGATGACTACACCGGTGGCAATAAGTAAGGCAACCGCACGGCGCTCATGATGCGGTCGTTGTTTGAGACGATGAATTGTTCTATGTGCAAGCATACCGAAAAAAGCTGGCAGCCTCCGGGCGTGAGCTTTCTACAACTATACCACTGCCTTATGCACTCAAAACGACTACTTCACTTTCTTTGTCCGCAACATCGCGAGGCTTCACCGTCAACTTGTCGACCGGCAATACGCTTTCCGCGCCAGCTTCCTTGAGGAATACTTTCAATGATTTATCGTCGTATAAGACTGGAATGACGATCTTCGCTTCGAGCTTCGTGGCGAGCTTCTGCGCCTCTGCGGGCGAAAGTGCGCCATTATCGCCGATCGGAATAATGAGAATGTCTGGTGCATCCATTTCCAAAACTTCCGCCGGGAGATCAAGATCGCCCAACGCGCCGAGGTACAGCACCGACAATCCATCAAAGTGGATCGAGTAGACGGTGTTAATCTTGCCCTCACCTCCATAGGTCGAACCGGCCGCAAACGCAGCGACACTGATATCTTTGACCTCGTATTCGCCGGGACCCGAGATAACGAACGCCTCGCGATCACCGCGCGAAGCTTCATCAGCGCCGTTCATATCAGGGTGGTCGAACGAGACGAATGCGACATCAGCGCCGAAATTGACCGGCTTGTAATTCTTCGAGGCTTTTGAGACCGGCCCCAAGACCAGTGTTGTGTCCCCTGCTGCCGCTCGTATGCATGCTCCTTCGTGATATGTGAGAATCATGCGATAAATATAGCCGACTTTCCGATACTTGACAAATATTGATACGGGAGTACAATATTGGAGTTCATATCGCTGTTTTTGTGAGCACTCAAAACGGCGACGTCGGGGGATACAACATCTCCCAGAGCGTCGCGGATAGGAGGAACACGCAGAACCTCTGACGGTGTACCCACTTGGGATTGCCGGAAGAGGCTCGTAAAGCGATGGTACCGATCCTTACTCTTACGCCCCTGCCGACAAACGGTCAGGGGCGTTCAATTTAAGCCCCTAGAACTTGATAAATTTGTTTATTTGTAATACATATCGGTAATCTGTATCCAAACCTAATTAATATTACAGCGAGTACTTGCACCCGCCATTGTTTCTCTATATAGTGCATTCACTCATTACTAGATACCGCAGACGGCTAACCCTTCTAGGCTTTCGAGTCACGGTTGCAGACCCTAGAAGAACCCGAAGCGATAATAACTATGACTGATGAGATAAAGACCGCCGAAATAGAGGCGGAAGTCCGCGAGTCCAGCGAGGTTCCGGCGGAAGCGATGGGCCCGATGGCAAAATTAATGGAGACGGCTGCGAAGCCGCCGGCGATGGATGACGTCGTCGAAGGACCGGTCGTTGCGACAGGGCGCGCACGCGTCTTCGTCGATTTGGCACCGTTCGGTACCGGCATCATCTATGGCCGCGAGTATCTCTCGGCTCGCGAAACGCTGAAGAACGTCAACATCGGAGACCTCGTGACGGCCAAGGTCGTCGGCATCGAGGGTGTTGATGGTTACATCGAATTGTCGTTGCGCGAAGCTCGCCAAGCGCTCACCTGGGGCGAAGCGGAGACCGCATTGCAAAAGAAGACACCGTTCGAATTGGAAATCACAGACGCGAACAAGGGTGGTCTTATCATCAATTGGAAAGGCATCCAAGGATTCCTTCCTGCTTCCCAACTTTCACCGGCGCACTATCCGCGCGTGGCTGACGGCGACAAGGACAAGATCTTCGTCGAGCTCAAGCGTATGATCGGCACCAAGCTTGAAGTGATGATCATCACGGCAAGTCCAAAGGAACAGAAGCTCATCTTTAGTGAAAAAGGCGCGGGTGCTGCGACGGAACGTACATCGCTCGTCGAGAAGTACCATGTCGGCGACATCCTTGATGGTATCGTCACCGGTGCGACTGAATTCGGGGTGTTCGTGAAGATCGAGGACGGCCTTGAAGGGCTCGTGCATATTTCTGAAATGGATTGGGCGCTCGTAGAAAATCCGAAGTCTCGCTATAAGGTCGGTGAAGCGGTCAAGGTCAAGGTCATCGAGATCAAGGATGAGAAGATCTCGCTCTCGATCAAAGCATTGCTCGAAGATCCATGGAAAGCAGCCGCTGCAAAGTACAAAAAAGATCAGCGCGTTGAAGCTGTCGTCATCAAATACAATAAGCATGGCGCACTTGCCTCAATAGAGGAGGGTGTCGCGGGACTCGTACACATTTCCGAATTCGGTAGCGAAGATGAACTTCGTGCCAAGATCGAGCTCGGCAAAGTATATCCGTTCACGATCACCTTCTTCGAACCGAAGGAGCGCCGCATGACGTTGAAGCCTGTGCAATAACTCACTACAAACAGGTAATTTTACAAAGCTCAGAGTTTGGTTACCAAGCTCTGAGCTTTGTAGTTTTGGGTGATTTGGTGGCTAACTTCTACTGATCTTTCCGAAAACATTTTTGGTCGCTTCTCTCAACGCTTCGTTATCACTCAGATCTAAAGCGAAAGTTTCAAAATCATTTGGCGATCGAAGTGACCTCGCAACTTCCCGCATCAATTGCTCGTTTCCAGGCAACATCTCGCGTATGTAATTCTCCAGATTCTCGACATCGAACCAACGACAATCAACCATCTCGTCGTTATCAGCTATAGAAATTTTTGAATCGAGTCGTACCGTATAAAAATATATGCGTCGCTCTCCTTCGACAATCGTGCCGATGAAACGCAGATCTTCTTTTTTTAATTCTAATCCACTTTCTTCTTTTACTTCACGCACCGCACAATCTTCGATAGATTCACCTTCTTCGCACTTCCCGCCGAATCCGTTCCTGATTCCGGGCATCCTTTTGCCGGGCGCTTGGCGACCCATCAAGATAAGATTCGTGTCATCTTCGGCAAAGACAGGAAAGACGACGGAGAGTAATTTCATACACAGTAAGTATACATGCGCTCCGTGCTATACACAGGAGGTTAAACCTCCTTCCGTAATAGGTCTATAATGCGAGCTATATGGGAAGGGGTCTTTCCTTTGCACCGGGGGAGTTTTATCACGTATACAATCGTGGCACTGAGAAGCGTCGCATTTTTTGTAATGTGTATGACTACAAGCGTTTTTTGGCACTTTTATACATCTGCAATCAAAACAAACGTATCGAACTGACCAAATCAGGAATAACAAACGTATTCGCGACGACCCGAGCCGGAGAACCCCTCGTTCATATCGTCACCTACTGTTTGATGCCAAATCATTTTCACTTGGTTCTCAGGGAGAACATCGTCGGCGGTATCAGTCTTTTCATGCAGAAGGTCACGACCGCCCATACGATGCATTTCAATAAAAGGAACGGACGGACCGGAGCGCTTTTTGAAAGTTCGTTCAAGGCTCGTCATATTGGAGACGACGTATATTTCAAATATCTGATCGCATATGTACATTTGAATCCCATCAAACTCATTGAACCGCAGTGGAAAGAGACGGGTATCAATGATCATATACAGGCACGCACATATCTGGATCATTACACCTATTCAAGCTATCTCGACTATTGTGGGGTCAAGCGCCCCGAAAACGTGATCATCGACGAAAGCATATTACCAACATTTTTTGATGTCCCTATGGATTTCAAATCATGCGTCACAGAATGGCTCAACTACGCTTCCCCACCGGAGGAGGTTTAACCTCCTTCTTCTTCACGTTCTGCCAGATCGAATATCGCAGTTCGTTCGTCCGCCGTCATATCAGCAATATTCGCCACACATCGCTTCGGCATCACTAATGTGTGCCCGGATGTGATTGGCATATTACCGAGAACCGCCCAAGCGAGATCATTCTCTGTTATCTTTCGCTCGTATATCGAAGCGTTGTCGCAAAAAGCACATGTCATATCGCTATCGATTGACTAATTAAACGTATTCATCGCCACAGCGTAACCATCGGCAATAATCGAACTAATTGCCCGGGATGCTTTTTTGAAAATCGCGTCGACGGTCGGCAATTCGGACTGCTTGAATCGCGCGAGAATGAATTCGGCAACTTCTGCTTCACCCAGCGGCTTCTTAATCTTCCCCGAGGCAGTCGTCGGTGAGATACCGATGCGCACGCGCGCGAATTTTTTGGTCTTCACCGCGCGTGTTATCGATTCGAGCCCCTTGTGCCCGCCACTCCCGCGATCGAACGAGACCTTCATGGTGCCGATTGCGAGATCAAGATCGTCATACACGACAACCATATGCTCTGCCGCCTTTACACTCTTCACATAGTTGACGACCGCAGTGCCAGATTTGTTCATGAAGGTATCAGGGAGCACCAGAGTGACAGTATTTGTGCCAACGGTGCCTTTTGCGATCGTTGCTTTCGATTTTGCATCCGCTTTCCACGCGCTAAAATCGTTATCTTTCGCGAATTGTTCAACTGTCATCCGTCCGGTGTTGTGCCGCGTGCCGTCGTATTCCTCACCCGGATTGCCCAAACCAACGATGATCCATGTCATATTCGTACAAAATACCATGCATGTACGAAAAGTAACAATGTCCAAGTAACAAGTGTCAAGAAAATAAAATACTGACGCTGTAATTTTCTTTTCATGTTTGTTTGATGCTTGATACTTGCTACTTGAAACTTATTTTACGTATGCACCATCCAAAAGACTTTGCGTCAACGGCATGCACGCAGTAGAATGCAACGCATGACCGATCCCCTGATGCATGAATCTCCATCATCGGACACTTCACAAAATTTTTCTCACGCTGTTCCTGCGAAATCCGAATTTTCTTCTGACGCTCCGATAAAAAAATCTTCTGATCGCACGCTTTTCATTTCGATCATCATTGCGCTCGTGCTCGCATTCGCGATCCGCTTCTTCATCGCCGCACCGTACGTCGTTTCCGGATCTTCAATGGAACCGAATTTCAATAATTGGGATTATTTGATCGTTGACCGGCTTACCTATGACTTCGAAACGCCCCAGCGCGGCGACGTGATCGTTCTTGATCTACCACAACAGACGAGCAGGGCTCTCATCAAGCGTGTTATCGGTCTTCCCGGCGACACGGTTGTACTTTCGGGGTCAAATCCGACGATAACGATCATCAATACGGCTCATCCGAACGGTTTTACGCTGAACGAACCCTATATCGACCCGAATAATTACGGCGGCATCACTAATACGCGGTACACCCTTGGCCCCGATCAATACTTCGTGATGGGCGATAACCGAAAAGTCTCCGCAGATTCGCGCACCTGGGGCATTTTGCCGCGTACTGACGTTGTCGGTCGCGTCTTGTTGCGTCTGTATCCGTTCAATCAGATTAATATTCTTCCTGCCGAAGAACGATATCAGTAATTATAAGTAGTAAGAAATGTGATGAGGAGTTTTAGTAGGTTCGTCGTAAGTTTTTTACAGTGATTATGATACGTCTCAAGGACACTCGCTATCAGAACACCGCCTCGTTTCTCGATTCAGCGATCAACGTTGCTGAATATTACGGATTTGCACCGCTTGAATCCATCCCGCGTATACCGCGCGAGATGAAGAAAAACAGCACAACGAATCCGAAAGATTCCGACATCGCATTCGCTCGTCGTGATGAACGCACACTGCCTTCAGCCGCGCGCAAATGTCTTGCGGCTATGCGCCCGGCACATGGCACACTGCTGGCATGGCGCACGATCGGCAACACAACAGGCATTCCCAGCACATCACTCGAACTCCATGTCATGGGCGCACCTTCGACGATCGCTGAAGCACTGCTCATCGTCGTTGCGAACACCATCGCGGCAGAAGCCGGCATCGCCGAGCGTGTTTTGTCGATCAACAACATCGGCGCGCCAGATTCATGCGGCCGTTTCGTCCGCGATGTCGGCCTCTATCTCCGCAAACACATCGAATCGATCAGTCCGACACTTCGTCCTCGGGCCGCGGAGGATCCCTTGGGCACACTCGTACAATTGATAGAGCGCGGACATCCTGCCGTCTCACGTGCACCGCAAGCGATGGAATACCTTACCGAAGAAGAACGTCACCGATTCTGGGAATTGCTCGAATATCTCGAAGTATTTGGACAACCGTACGAACTGAACGGACAAATTCTCGGCAGCCGTGACTGTTGGGCACATTCTCTCTTCGATCTTTCGATGGTCGACAGTGAGACGGGCACCCCGGTACCGATCGCTTTTGGCGGTCGCTATGACCCCTTGGCCAGTCGCTTCGCACAATCACCCATGTCTGCGGCAATGGTTTCGATCTCGGTCGAATCGCATGGTAAGTCAGAGCTCAGCAAACGACTCGTCCCGGCGGCACCTCTCATGTATTTTGCCTACCTCGGCACCGAAGCACGCCGCCGCACGCTTGGTGTCTTGGAGATGCTTCGTCGTGCATCGATCCCCGTTCATCAGGGGATGTGGTATGAACGCATCGGCGACCAAATGGCAGCCGCTCGTGACCTCGCAACTCCGTACATACTTATCATGGGCCACAAAGAGGCGATGGAAGGCACCGTCATCGTACGCGAAGTCGCAACCAATTCTCAAGAAGATGTTCCGATCTCCGACCTCACCACCTATCTCAAACGGCATCGTATCGCTCCGTGGCAGACAGCGGTGAGCGCTTAACGTAGAGAAATTGAAGGTATAAAATGGTCGAATATGAGCAACTTCGAACGCATCGGACCGCGAAACAGGGTAGAAAATATCGAGGCTGATGAAGTAAAGATCATCGAGGATTTTTGTACAGCGGTACAAGAAATGCCAGCTCGACAACAACTGGAAGCGATTCGAGATTTTCTTCGAAACAATTTACTCAACGCGATGAAGCCTGGAGCCAAAATTCCACCGGAAGTTATTAGTCGAGTATGGGACCAAAAGACTTTGAAAGCTGTTTCGACTATTCTTAGTGATAGGTATGGTGTCTGTCTAGATTGGCATGTAGTCGGACAAGTCTTGCTCAACAAACTCGGTATAGAGACCCGCTTCCAAGTAGGTGCTGTGGAGGGCGGTCCGAAGCACACATATTTGGATGTTAAAATTGACGGTATGTGGGAAATTTTTGACCCTTTTGCTGAGCAATATTTGGAGGATAGTGGCCAAAAAGGTACTCTATTTCAACCCGATTATTATCTAAATTCAAATGCCTACTTAACGTAGCATTAAAAGTATCTATGGTGGAAAAACTAGATTTGAATGCTCTGCGAAATGAGATGCGAAATAAGAAAAACGCCGAAGCTGTTTTGGAAAAAACAAGAGTCCAGGAGATTCAAGAGTCGACGGACAAAATTGCACATCTCGAAGAAATAACAAGCGGTCCAACAGAACGCGAAGTATTTCTTGCTAAAAGCTCAGATGAACAAGCGGCGATATTGGCGCAATTACACGAAGACCATCCTGAAACTAAGGCATCAGTTCCATCTGTAGAGGAGTATGTGCGCTTCGCTTTTAGTAGACCTGATATGGCTAAAATCAGGCTTGTAGCAGCAAGGAACGAACTCGCGCAATTACTAAATGACTCGCAAGAATAATGAAACTTGCCTGCAATTGCAGCCTGTGTTACATTTCTGAGACATGATTAACGCAGAAGTACAGAAAAGCGGAAGCGAAAATGCGCTTTCAACTATTCGCAAATTTAGCCGCCGCGTGCAGGGTACCGGTCTCATCAAGACTGTCCGTGCCAATCGTTACTATGTCCGCCCCGGCTCCAAGATCGTCAAAAAGAAGCGCGCGCTCAAGCTCATCAAACGCCGCGAGGAATACCGCCAGAATGTGAAGGAAGGTAAGATTATCGAGGCTCCGAAGCGCGGCAATTTCAATCGTGAACAAACGACAACATCCTCTGGACCGGCACGGTTTGGCGAATCGACTCCAATCGCCCGCTAGCTAAATGATTGACATCAAGTGCACACTCCGTGCCGCCTGCCCGACTCTTACCCAAAGAGGCGGGCGGATTCCGTTTGCAGAAATCGCTCGATCGATCCTCGGCGCTTCATACGAACTTTCACTTGTTATCTGCGGCGACGCGCTCGCCCGTCGCATGAACATCGAGTATCGCCAAAAGTCGTATTTCCCCAATGTCCTTTCATTTCCTCTCACCAAAACAGAAGGTGAGATTTTTCTCAATATCCGCAAGGCGGAGCGTGAGGCGCATCAGGGTGCAATGCCAGTGCGAGAACGAATCGCATATCTTTTCGTACATGGCTGTTTCCATCTCAAGGGACTCGATCATAGCGATACGATGGAGCGCGAAGAGGTGCGCATTATGCGGAAATTCGGCCTCGGTTCTTAATCCAATAGTGCGAGCGTATCAGTCGCGATATGCCCGACGGGGTCTTTGCAGCGCGACCGGCGCGAAACGGAGGGATTTTTGATTCTGCAGAATCACGTCGCGTACTGTCCTTTTGACGCGACGAATTCCCGACCCCGTCGGGCATATCGCGACTGATACGCATCGAGCTATCCACGGTATTTTTCTAGTGAAATACGGATGACTGCCGTACAATGGATACACTAAGCTCGCGATTTATCGCGGACGGATGTATATGCAGAAGATTTACACCGGTATCGACATTGGAACGTACCACGTGAAAGTGGTCATTGCTGCTGCGCCGACAAGCTTCGATGTGCCGATGCAGATACTCGGCACCGGTACCGCATCGAGCAAAGGCATGCGCCACGGCTACATCATCGACCAAGACGAAGCGACAAGGTCGATCCGTGAAGCGGTCGGACGCGCATCAGCAGCCGCAAAAGTACAGGTAAAAAGTGCACGCGTGGCCGTAGGCGGCGTATCGCTCGATGAGATCCGTTCGACCGGTGATATTTCTCTGGCGCCGAGCGGTGGCATCGTGACCGAAACGATCCTCACCAAACTCAAGAACGAAAGTGAGAAACGTGCATCGGCAAAGCTTGCCAACCGCACGGTCATTCATGTCATCCCGTTGGAATATCGGCTCGACGGCACGAAAGTACTCGGCAACCCCGAAGGTCTGCAGGGCACAAAACTTTCCGTCGATACGCTCATCATCGCCATGCTCACGCAGCATCATGACGACCTGATCAGCGCAGTCGAAAAGGCGAATGTCGAAGTCGAAGATGTGATGGCGTCCCCGCTCGCGGCGAGTCTCGTCACACTCACCAAAAGCCAAAAGACGGCCGGTGTCGTCTTGGCCAATATCGGCGCTGAAACACTCTCAATAATCGTATTCGACAACGATATCCCGATCTCCCTCAAGATGTTTCCGATCGGCTCGTCTGATATCACCAATTCGATCGCCCTCACCTTCCAAATTCCGCTTTCAGAAGCAGAGAGTCTCAAGCGCGGCGGTGTGACCGGAAGTGATATTCCGCAAAAGAAAATGGAAGCAATCGTCACTGCACGCATCAAGGAAATGTTCGCGCTCATCGATGCGCATTTGAAAACGATCGCACGTCAGCGTCTGCTGCCTGCAGGTATCGTCATCACGGGTGGTGGATCAGGCATCATGAATGCGAACGATATCGCGCGCGCGGTCTTACGGCTTCCTTCACAGATCGGGAACGTCGGTTTTATGACGAGGACTTCATCCGTCGACGCAACGTGGGCTGTCGCATACGGACTTTGTCGCTGGGCATACGCGCAAGATAATTCCGACTCCGGTCGCTCACTGAGCGACGTGCTCGAAAATGCATGGGATTCTCTCAAACGGATTGTACGTTCATTGCTTCCGTAATTTTTGTACCGTCCCCGTCCGCTGGATCAGGTTTTTATATACCGTCGCACGTTTTTCTCCTCTTTGACGCGATACGCAACCGCATTCATGTCAATTTTGATTTCTAAAAAATCTGCTATCATGTGACCTATGACAAAGCAGGTCAAACCCGACGTAGAATCGTTTGCCCGCATCCGAGTCGTTGGCGTTGGTGGCTCCGGGTGTAATGCAGTTAACCACATGGTCGATACCCACGTGCAAGGTGTCGATTTCATCGCGGTCAACACTGACGCGCAGGATCTCGCCAAGTGCAAAGCACGCAAGAAGATCCACATCGGCAAGACACTCACCCGCGGCCTCGGTGCCGGTATGAATCCCGACCTCGGCAAGCAAGCGGCAGAAGAAACCCGTGAAGAGATCCAAGAAGCGATCAAGGGTTCTGATATGGTCTTCATCACCTGCGGCATGGGCGGCGGCACCGGTACCGGTGCGGCACCCGTCGTTGCGAAGATTGCGCGCGAACTCGGTGCACTCACCGTGGGCGTGGTCACGCGCCCCTTCGTCTTCGAAGGTGCACAACGTGCTCGTCTCGCTGAAGCAGGGCTTGCCGAACTCCGCAAGGCAGTCGATGCGCTCATTATGATTCCCAACGACAAGATTCTTGCCATCGTTTCGCGCGATACAGGCATCAAGAGCGCCTTCGCCATGTGTGATGACGTCTTGAAGCAAGCAGTCGAGGGGATTTCTGATCTCATCACGACGACCGGTATCATTAATGTCGACTTCGCTGACGTGCGGGCGATCATGCAAAATGCCGGCTCAGCACTCATGGGCATCGGCATCGCGATCGGCGAGAAGCGCGCAGAGAACGCCGCGCGAGCCGCGATTAACTCGCCACTGTTGGACGTCTCGATTCATGGCGCTAAAGGTGTCTTGTTTTCAATTGCCGGGGGTGACGATCTCGGCATGCTTGAGATCCAGGATGCGGCCAATGTCATCACCGAAGCGATCGACCCCGATGCGAAGGTCATCTTCGGTGCAGTCACCGACGACACTCTCAAGAAAGGCCAGATACGTGTCACCGTTATCGCAACTGGATTTCCCGAAGGAGTCACACGTCCGCCATCAAATACGTCTACGACACCGGCAAATGTATTCATAAGTTCACAGCGCGCCGCAGCTAAAAAAGATCAAGATGTCCCACCGGCAACCGTGCGCGTAGAACCAAAAAAGATCATCGATACAGCTAGTGCTGACAAAATGGAAAAAGAAAAGCCGACATCGATCCTCAAAGATATTCATCACGAACCGATCCATGAGACCCCACCGATCGATACGAGTGGAGATGATGAGGACACGTGGGGTGGGCTTCCCTCTTTCTTGCGCCGCAAGTAACTTACAAGCGCATAGCGGTAAGCGTTTAGCGTATAGTAGAATGCTCGTATGCCAGTTTATCAGTCTATTTCTAATCGCTAAACGCTAATCGCTGCACCTGTATGTATGATTTAGCTATCGTGGGCGGGGGCCCCGCAGGGGCCGCCGCAGCAGTCTACGCAGCACGTAAGCGTCTTAAGACCATCTTTATATCCGCCGAATGGGGCGGTCAAAGCACCGTCTCAACGGAAATTCAAAATTGGATCGGAACGTCGACGATCTCCGGTGCCGATCTTGCAAAAAGTCTTCAGAAGCATGTCGAAGCATACGCGGCTGATATCGTTACGATCGTTTCCCCGGTGTATGCCACATCCGTAACGACACACGATGACGCTGTCGAAATCACGACAAGCGCGGGCGAAATCTATCACGCAAAGACGTTGCTTATCGCAAGCGGTTCCAAACGTCGTAAACTCGACGTACCGGGTGCCGATACGTACGACCAAAAAGGTCTTACCTACTGTGCGACATGCGACGGACCGCTTTTCGATGGTCAAGACGTCGCGGTTGTTGGCGGTGGCAACGCAGCGATGGAGACCGTGCTGCAACTTCTTGCCTATTGCAAAAGCGTGACCTTGCTCAATCGATCAGAAATCTTGCGCGCCGACGAAATAACGATCGCATCAGCATTGAAACACCCTCATTTTCATATCATCAAGAATGTGCGACCGACAGAGATTGTCGGTGAAAAATTCGTCACCGGTTTGCGATACAAAGATATTGTGACAAATGCGGAAACACTGTTGCCGGTCACCGGCGTTTTCGTTGAGATCGGGCTTTTGCCGAATACCGAGTGGTTGGGAACTGCCGTCGACCTATCGCCGAACAAGCATGTTGTCGTTGACGCCAAAACGCAACGCACCTCACACCGCAGAATCTGGGCGGCGGGCGATTGCACCGACGGTCTCTATCATCAAAACAACATCGCCGCAGGCGACGCTATCAAGGCGCTTGAAGATATCTATCTGGCACTTCGTCGTAATTCATCCACCTCCGAAGTCTGACTTCAAGTCAGACTTGATGGTATTAAAAAACCCGCATGGTCAGCCTTTCTATCCTGCCACGCACCCACCATGTCTTTGACATCGGACTTAAATTTTCTAGAACTTTCATAGAGTGCGAAAAGCATATTGTCGGTTTCGGGCATGATGGGTGAGGACTGCCATCGCGCATATTCTCGCAGACTCGAATAGGGATATTCCAATGCCTGATCCCAACTCTGGTTGAACGATGCGACTGCGGCCGGAATACCACCTGGGAGAATTTCAAACACGTTTTTTCCCATCACGTACGCACTGACGTAGCGCAGATCTTCATCACTATCAATACTGCGTGCTTTGTAACTCCCCTGGAACAGCGAGCCCTGTTCGTTATGGAGCGCGTTAAAATATTTTGTCATGCTGCCGCAGAGTCGTTGCATAAATTTAGCGACGCCACCCTCGATCTCCTCCCGAAGAATCAGGTGAAAATGATTCGACATTAACGTCCAGGCGAGTACTTGTACTATCGGCTCTCGTTTTTTCCAACTATTTTGCCAGCACAATTTCATCTCATGCCCGACAGATAATTCCCAGTCCCGCGAAGGCTGGGTCGAGTTGAGGTAAAATAGATTTTCGATAAAACGTTGTTTCTCCCGTCCTGACGGAGCAATTACTACCCCGCGAGTCCCTCTCTGGATGACATGCAGATACGATCCGACAGTGTGTTTTTCTACGCGCATAAGGTAAGGCATAAGTCTAACTTCAAGTCAGACTTGATGATTAAAAATCATCCGTGAGCGGTGAGCCGAGACCGGTCACGTAATCGTAGTGTGCGCGAGCAGTGCAGAGATAGCCGCAATCACCGTTCGATCCACTGGTGATATCGCGAAAATACAATTTGCTTTCACTTCCAGATTTGTCAGCATATAAATGTACAGGCGTGATCCCGCTTCCCAGTGCGGCAATGGCAGCCCACTGCGGCGCGCCGGCCGACGTACCGCCGACTTCTCGCCACACTCCGGCATGATAGATCGGAAATCCCGATGCGGAGTCGGCATCATACGATACATCGGGAATCGCGCGCATACCCCCGGCCTTAGGAATCACATATGATGTCTGATAACTCGGTTCTCTTTCATACGTGGAAATACCACCACCCGATCCGGACCACGCAGTCTCTTTCGAAAAGGTGGCGTTTGAATTCAGTGCGATCGACGTGCCGCCGACACCAATCACGTAGGGTGATGCCGCAGGCCACGATGCACCGGCACCATTATCGCCGGAAGATGCGAAAAAGAGTGCGTTCGAGACGCTTTTGAAATGCGAATCGAGCGATGTCTCTTCGGGAAATTCCGCTCCACCCCAACTCATCGAGATCGCCACGACGCCCGGTAGAGACGCCGCATAATCAATCGCTTTCAGAAGATTTGCACCGCCTTGAGTCGTTGCAGCCACGAACACGATCTTCGCCGATGGTGCGATTGCATGCGCCCATTCCACATCAAGCGACGTTTCGAGTGTCCATCCGCTGTTACTGCCCTCCTTCGTACTCATGAGATGCTTTGTAAAACAGCCGTTCGCCGTCGTACACGCGGGCAAATTGAAGGTCGTATCGAAGACTGCGAGATCGGATTCGATCGTTGCATCGTTATAAGCTCCGACAATCACGATCGTCCCCTTTCCGCCGTTATTCGGCAAACCATAGATCTTTTTGATCTGCACCGGTGTGATACCGATCGGTACTTTTGATGTCGAATGCACATGTATAGGCGGTATTCCTCGAAAATCAGAGAAATGATACGCCGCCTGAGCGGTGAGCGGCACGCACAAGAAGAACAACGCGATCACGAATACGCTCGCACCGATTCTCCGAATCAATGACCCCATATCCGAGCATCGTATATCGCGTACAATCACGTTTAATCACTTATCCCCCGAAGTTACCAAGCTCTGAGCTTTGTAGTTTTCACCATATGCATTCATTTGTGGATCGTGACAGCCGGTATATAATTTCCTCATGACAAAGAAGACGACGCTTAATGAACTCGGTTCGATGCTCGAACACGTCGTCAAACACATGGCGACAAAAGAAGATCTTGCTGAGTTACGTACAGAACTGAAAGGTGATATTACCAACGTCAGTGGGCAGATCATTACGCTTCAGACTCAAGTCAACTCGATCGAAAGCGATATCCGCGGCATGAAGCATTCAAAATTAGAGTTTCGCGTCGCTGATCTGGAAGAAAAAGTCTTCGGAAAAGTTCGCGACTAGAAATCCCCTGGACACCATCAAGCACGAGCCACCCTAGGGTGGCTCGTACGGCACTTTTCACGCCAAGTATTTTCCACTACCAGAATGGAACCGAAATGAATTTAGCATTTTTGCCGGATTGTTGCGAATAATTTCTTCTTGGCGGACTGCATCTCTTGTGCTGCTTTGAGGTGATTTTTCTCCATCATCGT
>CAINVT010000014.1 GCA_903854215.1 uncultured bacterium
CGCTTCGTACGCCACCACCACAGAATTCGTCGTCAACAACAACGGCAGCGCCAATCTTGCAGGGACGCTCACCCAGAACTCCGATCAACGCCTCAAGACCAACGTCACGAACCTCGACGCATCAAGCTCACTCGCCGCGGTCAACGCCTTGAATCCGGTCACCTTCAACTGGATCGATCCAGGCAAGAGTTCCGTCCCGCAATACGGCTTCATCGCGCAAGACGTCCAAAAGATATTCCCGAGTCTCATCGCAGTGACTTCACCAACCGCACTCACACCTGATGGCACGCTCTCCTTGAACTACATCGACCTCATTGCGCCGGTGGTGAGCGCCCTCAAAGAAATCGCTTCGATATCCGGCTTGTTCGAACAGAACCTCATCGCGTGGCTCGGCAACGCGGGCAACGGTATTGCCGATCTCTTTGCGAAGAATATATATGCGACGAATGTGACGGGCGAAAATATTACTGCTACCAATACGCTCTGTATTTCCGATGCTGGCGGTAAGACGTGCATCACACGCGTACAACTCGACGCACTTCTTGCGTCCGCTAGTCAATCAACAACAAGCGGCGGCAATTCCCGAGGTGACTCCTCGGCCACAGGCGGAGGTGTCTCCTCGGGAATTGCTTCAACAGCTTTGCCAGTCGTCCAAATCAACGGAAACAATCCCGCGACTGTCCAAATCGGTGCGACCTACGCAGACCTCGGCGCGACCATCACCGGCCCGACGGCCGATCTCAATCTTGGTATCACCGCGTCAGTGGATGGGGGAGCGACGACAACGTTGAGTGCGGTCACAGTCGATACTTCATCGGCAGGAACCCATACTATTGTATACGCCGCGACGGATCAGAATGAGCTCGTCGGTACCGCGACGCGAACGGTGAACGTCCAAGCATCACCCGTACAGCAGGATGCAGGCGGCGCGGGTTCCGATATTGCAACATCGACCACCTCAGACGCGGCGACCTCAACCACCCCCTGATTTCTGTAATACTTTTCATTGACATTCAAGTAGGGAACATTACAATGCAGTTACATTTGGGATTTTCCCACGACCCCGCCGGAAGGCGGGGGTCCATTTTAAGGATCCATCGTCAATGGTACAGTTTTCGAAATCCGTCACGGATGCGCATCATATCTTGCTCATCAAGTTGTCCGATTTTTTCTTTGAGTCGTTTGAATGAAATGACTCTGATCTGCGACAATAGCGCTATTTCATTGATTCCTTTATGTCGGAAGGTGATATACCACGTTCCTTCTTTTTCCTTTGTTGACGTGGGTATGGCCAATAATGTAAACGCCCCGAGCTTACGAAATACAACGACCGGTCTCGTAAATGCGTTACCCTTTCCATCTACTTCACTGCCAATATTTTCTCCAACATGCGCCCACCACATTTCGCCTTCTTTGAAATATGGCGACCGCACATCCCGTTCATGGAGTGATTGTTTAATACCTATCCACTCAAGAAAATGTTTGACCCCAAACATTGCACGATTGTAACATGATCATAGTCTCCTAAAAAACAACGCTCCACTCGGCTGCAATCTGATATAGATGCGCATGGTGCCCATACGCATCTCTGTCGAAGATGTGCAGGTGTGGTCTCGATCATGCATGAAGGTGATATACTTTTCTTATGGCGTTCTCGTTCGGAAAATTGTTGCAGGGAATAAAAGGGACCGACGGAAGTGTCGTCGGTATCGATATCGGTGCCTCGTCGATCAAGGTCGTGCAATTGCGCGCGAGTCGCGGTGTGGCGGTATTGGAAACATACGGTGAGATCGCACTCGGGCCGTATGCCGAAGTTGCCATCGGGAAAACGGTAAAAATCCCACCCGAGAAGATCGCGGAAGCGCTCGTAGACCTCATCAAAGAAGCAAATGTTACCGCACATCAGGCGAGCGTTTCGATCCCGTTCTCGTCGAGTCTGCTGACAATCATCGATCTGCCCAAAGTCGATGCTGAATCGTTGAAACGCATCGTTCCGATCGAAGCGCGCAAATATATTCCCGTACCGGTATCCGACGTTGTCCTCGATTGGTTCGTCATACCGGAAGCGGTAGAAGCATCGAGCGCGTTCGATGTGGTGAATGACGACAAGAAGGCAAAAGGACCGAAAGGGCAGGAGGTATTGCTCGTCGCTATTCACAACGATATACTCCGCGCCTATCAGACTATTTCTGTGAACGCAGGCCTCTCCGTCGATTTCTATGAGATCGAGGTCTTCAGCGCGATACGTGCGACCATCGATCACGGCATCGCGCCACTCCTTTTGGTCGACCTTGGCGCCTCGACGTCGAAGATGTATATCGTCGAGCGCGGTATTGTGCGCCTCACCCATATTGTGACGGCCGGCGGCCAGCATATGACCGAGACGTTGGCTAATACGATGAGTTGGGAATTCGACAAGGCTGAACGCGTGAAGCGTGAACGTGGTCTCACTGACTCAACCGCATACTCGCAGACTGAGAACGGACAAATCAAGTCTGCATTGTTATCAACACTCACCCGTATTTTTTCTGAGGTTAATCGGGTACTATTGAGCTATGGAGAGCGGTCGAACAAAAATGTCGCCCGCGTCATCCTGATCGGCGGTGGCGCATCGTTACCCGGGCTTGTCGATGTCGCACGCACGTCGCTTTCCGCGGAGGTGATTATCGCAAACCCATTCAGTCACACCGAAGCGCCCGCATTCCTCGATGATGTTTTGCGTCAGATCGGCCCGGGTTTTGCCGTTTCAGTCGGACTCGCGTTGCGCAAGCTCAAACATTCATGAAAACAAATACACTAGCGTATAGTAGAGAGCGAGTAGCGTATAGCGGGGTGCAAATACCTGTTGCATTTTCTCAACGCTACACGCTACACGCTACAAGCTCACACATATGGAAGTAGGCGTACCCAATTCATTCATCCCGCACGACGCGACGACGCCGACGGTCTCGTCGCACACCGGCGCCGGACTCATGGATCTTGTCACGCTTATTGCCGTCGTGCTCTTTGTCGCTTCCGGAGCTCTGGCGGTCGGATCGTTCCTATACCTTCAATTTGTAAATAACCAGAGCGTGCAGGATCAAAATGAGATCAAGGCAGCCCAAGCGGCATTCGATCCGTCACTCATACAACAATTGACACGGCTTGATCAGCGCATGAATTCTGCCGAAACACTCCTTTCAGCGCACATTGCTCCGAGCGCATTCTTTACAGCGCTGAATAAAATGACTCTTTCCAGCATATCGTTCCAGAGTCTGTCCTTCAGTGCGAGTGATCCGAAAGGGATCGCGCTGCAAATGTCGGGTATCGCGCGAGATATCAACGCCGTTGCTCTTCAGGCTGACCTCTTCGGCAAAAGCGGCGTCATTACCGATGCCATATTCTCCGGTATCAACCAACAGGTAGATGGCGTGCACTTTTCGGTAGCAGGTTATGTAAATCCTGCGTCCATCAATTATGCAGCCATGGTGACCGGTCAATCATCTGCCGGTGTCAACCAATTACCAACAGCGACTTCATCTGCTTCAGCGGCATCACCAGGCCCCTCATCAAGTCAGAATACGCCGTCACCATTCTCGGGAGCGGCAGGACAGCAAAATTCACCACAACCAACGACGACCTCAACACCATAATATGCGATCAATCATTTCAATTATCGTCATTGTGCTCGCCGGCATCATATTCTTCGCCTATACGAAGCCGACGTATGATTCCATTCAGGCAGTACAAGCTCAGAATGCTCAATATAATACCGCCCTGAACAAGGCAACTCAGTTACAGGCACTCAAACAAACGCTCCTCAGTAAGTACAACTCATTCGATCCGAACAATCTTGCACGCTTGCAGACAATGCTGCCCGATCAAGTCAACAATATCGGACTCATTCTTGACCTCGACACGCTTGCAAACCAATACGGACTTTCATTGGAAAACGTGAATATCGGCTCATCTGCCGGTGCGGGCAGCTCGGGGCAGGGTTCGTCGGATAATTCCACCGCAATCGGTGCTGCAGGAGCACCCTATGAATCGCTTGATGTGACCTTTACGGTACATGCGACCTATGCACAGTTCTTACAATATATAACGAGTTTGGAGACGAGTCTGCGTATTGTTGATCTCGTCGGACTTTCGGTGGGCGGGGGAGGCGCGGCGGCCCCGTCTATGTCGTCGCTCGGCATTTCCTCGACCACCCCTACGCAGTCCGATACGACTGTCTATACGTTCACTATCACACTCCGCACTTATTGGCTTAAATAACGACACTATGATCGCTTCACTTCTTCGTAGTAAGATCGCTATCATCGGGATCGTCATCGTAATCGCCGGCGGGCTATGGTATGGACTCACCTCATCATCGTCGTCAGCTCCTGCCGGCGCTCTTACATCATCTGGCTCCGACACGAGCGGTGATCAATCTATTGTCACGACGCTGCTTACGTTGCAAGCCATTACACTCTCCGGCACCATATTCTCCGATCCTACCTATGCCACGCTGAAAGACTTCACCACGGCGATCGTACCGGAGCCGGTTGGTCGAACGGATCCTTTTGCGTCGATCTCGGCACCTACTACAGCGACGCCTTCTGTATCGACCAAGAGCGCGCAACTGTTCCAACCGGTAAAAAAGTAGCGGTGCAAAAGTGATAAATGCCGAACACACAGAACATATCGACTGATACTACGAGCGACACGTCGTTCTCTATTGCAACGCCTTCGCGTGCGCTGGGTGATCAAAAGATTGCCTATGAGATCCTTCGTTATATTCCGGAAGAATCCGCGGAACATTACAAGATCGCACCGCTCGCGGTGACTGATGACGTGCTTGAAGTGGGGATGGTGGATCCTGATGATATTCATGCGATCGATGCTTTGAATTTTATCGCGAAGGCGACCGGCATGCCGTTCAAGGTTTTCAGCATCACGCCGGAGGATTTCGAGAATGTGATCAAGATGTATCGAGGGCTCACCGGAGAGGTCAATCGCGCGGTCTCTGATCTTGAGACCGCAGAATTGAATAAGCCGGCGAATCAGCGAGAAGTAAGTGACGGTTCTGATGAGGGACTCCTCGACCTCGGTGATGCTACGCTCTCGCATCCGTTGACCGCAGTCAAAAATCTGAATATTCAGGAAGATGCGCCGACTATCAAGATCGTCTCAACTATTTTGCGCTATGCGATCGACGGTAAGGCATCCGACATCCATATCGAACCGACACCTGCGGGCGTGCGTGTCCGGTATCGTGTCGATGGTGATCTTCATACGAGCGTGATACTGCCCTTGAACGCGCATCGCGGGATCGTCGCGCGCGTGAAAGTGCTTGCATCAATGCGTCTCGACGAACAGCGTAAACCGCAGGACGGCCGTTTTGCCGCTTCGATCGACGGCAGGGAGATCGATTTCCGCGTCTCGACATTCCCCAGCTATAGCGGCGAGAAGATCGTGATACGTATTCTCGACCGTGACCAAGGATTCATCTCGCTTGATCAGATCGCGCTTACCGATCGTAACCTCGCGCTGATGCGCCGGGCCGTCACGCGCCCCCATGGACTCATTCTCATCTCCGGTCCGACAGGTTCGGGTAAATCGACGACGCTCTATTCGATGCTGACCGAGCTCGACCGCGAGAAAAAGAATGTGCTTTCTCTTGAAGACCCGATCGAATACTACGTCGACGGCGTCATTCAATCCCAAATTCGTCCCGAGATCGGTTATACGTTTGCCAACGGCTTGCGTACGACGTTGCGTCAAGACCCGGACGTCATCATGGTGGGTGAAATTCGCGATAGTGAGACCGCGAAGCTCGCGTTTCAAGCGGCGCTTACCGGCCACCTCGTACTTTCGACGATCCATACCAATGATGCAGTCGGTACGGTATCGCGTCTCATCGACATGGGTGTCGAACCGTATCTCATTCCGCCGGTCTTGATTCTCTCGATCGCGCAACGCCTCGTCCGCACGCTTATTCCCGGGACCGGTGTGCCGGTACCGCTCTCTGCTTCCGATCGTGCCGGTATTGAATCGCAGCTCAAGACGTTACCGCCGCAGTATCGATTTCCGATTACAGACACCATATATGAACCTGAAAAGACGCCGACCAGTGCGACGGGGATGCGCGGTCGTATGGCGGCATTCGAGATCCTTGAGATGTCAAAAGAAATTGAACGAATCGTTCTAGAAAATCCGGTTGACTCCAGGCTGTGGGAAGCGGCACGCGCACAAGGTATGCTCACGATGCGGGAGGATGCTATAATGAAGGCGTTCGATAAGAAGATTCCGTTTGCGGAGGTGTCGACACTCTCGAGCATGATGCTTAGTGACGATGAAATTGCGGCACCCGCACCTCCTCCATCTGCGGAATTCACACCGACCGTATGAACGATCAATCATCAACGACCGCAAGCAAAGGACATGTCCTTCTGGTTGATGATGATAAGTTCTTGCTCGATATGTATGTCATGAAGTTCGTTCATGAGGGATACGACGTCCATGGGTGTCTTTCGGTCGCCGAAGGTATCGATATCTTGACGAAAGGGTTTCCGGCGGATGCGGTCGTCTTCGATATTATTATGCCGGAGCAGGATGGTTTCGCTTTCCTTGAAGCAATGAAGAGCCAGAAGCTTGGTACTTCTGCGATCAAGATCGCGCTTACGAATCAAAGCAACGAATCCGATCAAGCGCATGCACGAGAGCTGGGCGCAGATATCTGTCTCGTGAAAGCAAGCATGATTCCCTCAGAAGTTGTCAACACCGTAGGCGAAGAAATCACAAAGCGAAAAGGCAAGTAAGCGATATACTATACACAATGGAATACGCACCAACCTTAAAAAAATATCTGAACGTGCTCGTGCACGAAGGTGCTTCCGATCTGCACCTCTCCGTCGGGTCACACCCGACTATTCGTGTTTCCGGATCGTTGATGCCGATGCTTAAAGAGCCCGTCATGACGGGAGCTGATACCGGCGGCTTCTTGCAGGCCATGATCAACAAAGATCAATATGCTCGGTTCATCGATTCGCAAGAATGTGATTTCGCGTATGAGACCGAAGACGGCACGCGATATCGAGGCAATGCATTCTTCCAGCGAGGCACCATCTCCGTCGCATTGCGACTCATCCCGAAGAAGATCCGCACGATCGCCGAGCTCGCGCTTCCCGATATTCTGCTTTCGTTCGCGCGCAAATCGCAAGGATTTTTCCTTGTCGTCGGACCGGTCGGGCAGGGGAAGACGACGACTTTGGCGGCGCTTGTCGACGCGATCAACAGTGAGCGCATGGAACACATCGTGACGATCGAAGACCCGATAGAGTACGTGTTTGAACCAAAGCAGTCGCTGATCGATCAGCGAGAAGTTCATATTGATACGAAGGACTTTCCGATCGCGCTCCAGTCGGCGTTCCGCGAAGATATCGACGTATTGTTGGTCGGTGAAATGCGCGGTCCTGAGACGATTTCGGCTGCGGTAACGGCCGCAGAGACAGGGCATCTCGTGTTCTCGACACTGCATACCAACAACGCCGCCCAGACGATTGACCGCATTATTGATTCATTCGCGGCCGCACAGCAAGATCAAGTGCGTCTCCAGCTCGCTTCCTCGATGACCGGCATATTTTCGCAGCGCCTGTTGCCGCGCATTTCGGGCGGCCTCATACCTGCCTACGAGCTTTTGATCAATAACAACGCAGTCGGCAATCTCATTCGCGAGAAGCGAACGCATGAGATCGATACGGTCATCGAGACGAGCTCCGGCGAAGGAATGATCGACATGAATCGCTGCCTTGCAGAGCTCGTCGCGCGCGGTGAGATCAGCGTCGAGACGGCCTATCAATATTCGTTGAATCCGAATGTTTTAAATAAATTACTGTAAGATATAATCTGCATCATTTTGAATCTGAAAGCTGGATAGTAGAAGTTTTTAGCTTCTAGTTTCTAGCTTCTAGCTTCTAGAAAAACTTTTCCCTAGCAGCTAGCACCTATTCACTAGTACCTAACTCTATGGCCAATTTCAAATATACAGCGCTTGATACTGATGGTAAGGAACGTGAAGGAACGATTGATGCCGTAAACATGGATCTCGCGATCGCGGCCTTGCAGCGGCGCAATCTCATCATTTCGCGCATTGATCCGGTGGCAAAAAAGAGCGATGTGCCGATGTCGTTATCGAGTCACCTCATGTTCTTTGATCGTATAACGAATGAAGATATCGTGATGATCAGCCGTCAGATGACGACATTGTTCGAGGCGCAGGTATCGGCATTGCGCGCGTTTCGGCTGCTTGCCTCTGAGGCGCGCACGCCCAAGCTCGCATCGAGGCTCGATGACGTCGCGAACGATATTCAATCGGGGAGCTCGATCTCGATGGCACTCTCGCATCATCCTGATGTATTCTCGCCCTTCTACGTCAACATGGTGCGGGCGGGTGAAGAGTCCGGTAAGCTTGATGAAACCTTCTCATTTCTTGCATCGTATCTCGACCGCAACTTCGAGATCACGCAAAAGGCTCGTAATGCGCTGATTTACCCCGCATTCATTATCTGCACCTTCGCAGTCGTTATGATGCTCATGATGACGATCGTCATTCCGAATCTTTCCGGCATGCTTACGTCAGTCGGCGGTCCGGTACCGCTGCCGACACAGATTGTCATGGGAATATCGAATTTCTTCCGCACCTATATTGTCCTGATATTGTTCTTGGTACTGGTATCAGGAGGTTTCCTCTATCGCTACTCGAAGACTCCAACCGGGGCAGAGATGCTTTCACGTGCACGACTTCAGACACCAGCGATCGGCGGCATCTATCAGAAGATATTTCTCTCACGTATTGCTGATAACCTCTCAACAATGCTGAAGAGCGGTATCCAGATTCTTCGTGCGATCGAGATTACGGGAGCGGTCGTCGACGATCCGGTCTATAGCAATATTCTGACGCAGGCGGCAATCGAAGTGAAAGGCGGTCTTCCGCTCTCCGAAGCGTTGCGCAAACACCCCGAGATGCCGGGAATCGTCGTTGCAATGATCAAGATCGGTGAGGAGACGGGCAACATGGGAACCATCCTTGAGACGATCGCGCGTTTCTATCGCCGAGAAGTCGACAATGCCGTCGATACTTTGGTGGGACTCATCGAACCGATTATGATTGTCGGTCTTGCAATCGGCGTCGGTGTTCTCCTTGCGGCAATCTTGATGCCGATCTATAACATCGCGGGAAGCTTCTGATAAAATTAACTTCTAGCTTCTAGCTTCTAGTTGCTAGAAATTGTTAGAAAAACAAAGCCTTTTTTCCTAGAAGCTAGTCACTAGCAGCTAATGCTCGTCTCTTTTTTCTAGAAGCTAACAACTAGGCACTAGCACCTAACCCCTGGTTATCCACATGAAATCAATAGACACGAACAGAAGTGATGCGGAGCAGTATACAATGTGTGCATAGGATATCGCGGGTGATATCTAACGGTTGTTTATTAATTAGTAGTTAGGAAAATAATTATTTATGAAGAAGAATTATAAGAAAGGGTTTACACTCATCGAACTCTTGGTCGTCATCGCGATCATCGGTATCTTGGCGTCGATCATTCTCGCATCGCTCGCGACAGCACGAAGCAAGGGTGTTGATGCCACCGTTAAGAGTGACATGAACAGTGTCAATTCGCAGATGGAGATCTTCAACCAGGGTGGTTCTGTCGGCTACACCGGCGGATGTACTGCACTTGGCAGTGCGACACCTCCGGGAGCAGGTACCCTTCTTGCCGGAGCAGTGAGCGCGGTAACCGGATCGATCAGTGGAGGAGTTACGCTTGCTGTCGAAAATGCAGCGGGAGCTTACAACAAAGTCAGTTGTGGAGATGCCCAGAATACATGGGTCGCGGAAGCTCCTCTTTCTGGCTCCGTAAGTGGTACTCCTTCTTTCTGGTGTGTTGATAGTGCCGGTAACGCGGGAACTCGCGTAACAGCTCTTGGTGCAAATGCAACGGTTTGCCCGGCTACGTAAGTGCGCTTGTCGTTACACGTAATGACGAACAAAAGACCCGGTGCACCGGGTCTTTTGTTTTGTGACCGTAGGGTGTGGATAAATGATCGCGGCTTTCTTCGGCGTGGTATTATTTTTTAATACATGCCAAGAGCAAGCATCAGTGTCGCATGTTACTTTGCCTTCGAAGAGGAACAAGGTGGTCGTGGACGAAAACGTGGTGTTCACATAAGCGCTTTGGGGTTTTTATCCACCCTTAATAATTTAAGTTACGCGATATAATAACATTTTGAAATTTACTATATGAAAAATTTTTTACAGGATACATCGGGTAGTGTGCGGGCCAATAAAAGCCGTGCAAGCCTACCGGCAGGCTTCACTCTGATCGAACTTCTCGTCGTGATCGCCATCATCGGCATCTTGGCGTCGATCATTCTCGCCTCGCTCGCGACGGCGCGCATCAAGGGCGTTGACGCCGCGGTCAAGAGTGATTTGGATAGCGTCAATTCGCAGATGGAGATCTTCAACCAGGGTGGAGCAACGGGCTTCGGGGGCGGTTGTACTGCGCTTGGTAGCGCAAATCCTCCGGGCGCGGCGACCATTCTTGCCGGCGCTGCATCTCAGACGGGTTCTACCGTACAGAACGACGCGGTTGGGGTATACAATAAGGTAACCTGTAATGATATTCCTGGAGCGTGGGCCGTGCAGGCACCGCTCTCTGATTCCAAAAGCGGCGTCGGCAATGCTTCCTTCTGGTGCGTCGATAGCAGCGGCGATAGGCGTGCGGAAATAACATTGTTCACGGCTGCAACGACGGTATGCCCGGCAACATAATATCGTCTTGAGCCACAACATCTCGATGTCCACTTACTACGATCGCATTCAATTGCAACCATAATCATACATAGACTCCATGATCCGATACATTCGCAATCTTGCTCAAACACGCAGGGGCTTCACCCTGATAGAGTTGCTCGTCGTGATCGCCATCATCGGCATCTTGGCGTCAATTATAATGGCATCTATGAATACGGCGCGCCAGAAGGGGCGCGATGCTAAGCGCGTCTCCGATATCAAGCAACTCCAGCTCGCACTCGAGCTTTACTATGATGCGAACGGAAACTATCCGGCAAATATCTACGGCAGCCCCAGTGTGCTCGTTTCTGGTGGTTACATTTCAGCCGTTCCATACGATCCAAATGCTTCCGCTCCTTGCACTTCGGATAGCGGTTCCGGTTGTTATATCTATGTTGCGCTTAATTCATCGGGTTGTGGTGTTACCTGCACTTCGGGCACATCGTACCATCTAGGTGCAGTCCTCGAAGCAACGAATTCTGCAATTTCGAGTGATAGTGATGCGTGTCCTGGCTCAGTCGCTACAGCAGGAAACGCGTGTGCCGGTGGTGGTAGTGGTGTGAAAGATACTGCGGCGTCCACAGCGAACGGCAATAGTGACTTTTTTGGATACAGCTCAAACTGTGGTTCTAGTGCAAGTACACCAGACCTTTGTTTTGACGCAACACCCTAATCAGAAACGGCGCGGTATACTGTGACCATGCTCACGATCATGCTCGTCGTCATCTATGGTCTCTTCGGTCTCGTTATCGGGAGTTTTCTCAATGTTGTCATCCTGCGGCGCGGTGCGCGCGGTATAGGTGGGAGATCGGGATGCTTGAGCTGCGGCGCTCCGCTCTTGTGGTTCGACCTCTTACCGGTCGTATCATGGATCGCACTGCGCGGTCGCTGTCGTTCCTGCGGAAGCAGGATATCCCTACAATATCCGCTGGTCGAAGCATCGACCGCGGTATTGTTCGCTTGTATCGGAGTATCGGATCTCTCGATACCGATGCAGATCGTTTCGCTCGGTATCATCGCACTTCTCGTCTTGATAACCGTCTACGATCTGCGGCATACCATTATTCCTGATGGGTGGTCGTACACGTTCGCATTCCTCGCATTCATTTCGGCATCGTCATTCGCTCTCGGGGGTGGGATGATCGGGATCGTTACGCTCCTGCTTGCCGGACCGCTCTGTGCGTTGCCGCTTTTCTTTTTGTGGTTGATTTCAAGAGGGAAGTGGATGGGACTCGGTGATGCGAAGCTCGCGCTCGGTATCGGTTTCTTGCTCGGTCCATGGTCGGGACTCTTTGCTGTCTTTTTTGGATTCGTGATCGGTGCCGTCATTTCGGTATGTATATTGCTGCCGTATTCGTATCTACGTGCACGATGTGGGATAACTCGTTTTGGCGGAAGCAGTGCAGGCTTTACAATGAAGAGCGAAGTCCCGTTCGGGCCGTTTCTCGTCGCGAGTACGCTTGTGGTGTGGTTCATGATGATCTACGGACTGCCGATACCTTTTTTCAATATATGAAGAAACAGTTGTCAGTTGTCAGTTATCAGTTATCAGACAAAGCAAAGCGCTTGCAGCGTTTTTTCGCTATCAACTATCAACTATCAACTCGCAACTCTTCCCGTGCGTTCACTCTCATCGAGCTTCTCGTCGTCATCGGCATTATCGTGATTATCTCAGCATTGATGCTCGCCAATACCAACAAATTCGGCGGGCAATCACAGCTGCAAAATCTCGCCTACGATATCGCACTCTCGGTGCGTGAAGCGCAAGTATATGGGATTTCTGTGCAAGGTAGTGCTGGCAATTTCAATGTCGGCTACGGCATGCATTTTGATACGAATACCAAGATGGCATATAATTTATTCGCCGACACCGCCCAGATCGGCGTATACCACGTCGGAGAAGATGTGCGACCGTCTCCGTTTGCGATCGGTCAGGGTTTTTATATTTCCAAACTCTGTGTGACCCCCACATCTGGTTATGAATTTTGCACTGGCAGTTCACCGACATCGGTGAGTCAGCTCGACATCCTTTTTATCCGACCAGAGCCGGATGCGTATATCAGTATCAATAATACGCACCTGACTTTTGATGGAAATGGCAACGTAGTCGGCGGTTCGCTCTACTCACAGGCACGTATCGTCGTCACCTCGCCGCGCGGAGACTTTATGAGTGTGGTCATCTGGAGTAACGGTCAGATCACCGTCAACAACAATCATTGATATGAAAAAACAGTTGTCAGTTGTCAGTTGTCAGTTGTCAGACAAAGCAAAGCGCTTGCGGTGTTTTTTTACTAGCGGCTATCAACTAGCAACTAGCAACTGTTCCCGTGGCTTCACCCTCATCGAAATGCTCGTCTCGATCACACTCTTTGCTATTGTCATGGTCGTTTGTGTGGGAGCGCTCTTGAGCCTCGTTGGAGCAAATAAGAAAGCACAGGCACTCGAATCCGTCATGAACAACCTCAACATCTCGCTCGACGACATGGTGCGATCAATACGCGAAGGAAGTAACTACAACTGCGGTGGCATGGGGGTTCCGAATTTGACGACCGGCCACAACGCAGACTGTACGACGAATCCGAGCAATATTTTTTCATTCACACCATACGGAGCAGTTACCAGCAACGCGAATGGACGAACCGTCTATGAATGTGTCGCCTGTTCCGGAACAACAGGCGGATACATGGAACGCTCCGAAGATGGAGGGGCTCACTTCTCACCTTTGACCGCGCCGGAAGTTTCGATCACGCACATGAATTTCTATGTGATTGGAACGCAGCAGGGGGATACCACTCAGCCGCGCGTGATCATTACCATTGACGGCACAGCGGGCGGTGGAAATGTGAAGACTACGACGACCTTCCATCTACAAGCGACGGCAGTACAACGCGCTCTTGATCTATGATGAAGAAGTTATCAGTTATCAGTTATCAGTTGTTAGTTAAGGCAAGAACCCTGCGGCGTTTTTTTACTAGCAACTATCAACTAGCAACGAGCAACTGTTCCACGGGCTTCACCCTCGTCGAGACACTTGCTGCGATAACGCTCATCATGGTCGCGATCGTTGCGCCGATGGCGCTTACCGTACAGAGTTTGAGCGTGGCATATTATGCGCGCGATCAGATTACCGCATCGAATCTTGCGCAGGAGGGGATCGAGGCGATACGTGCCGTGCGTGATGGTAATGTTCTTGCAACTGCTGAAGGGAATACGACACCGCTCTTTCAAAATATTTTTCCGCAATGCAGCGGCACGTGTTATGTGGACGCTACAAAATTCAATAACGCATCGGCAGGCGATCTCAATCCTGTTATCACCGCGTGCAGTGGAGCATGTCCGCCGCTTCAGACGAATGGCCAGCTGTATGGATATAATAATTCCGGATGGACCAACAGCAATTTTACCCGCACGATCAGTGCATGCTACGTTCAGACCGATGGCACTTGTCCCGCGATCGTATCAACCGTGACCGACGAGGTTCGTCTGACAGTCGTTGTTTCTTGGCAGACCGCTGCATACAAGACGCAATCCGTCACTCTTTCCGAAAATCTCTTCAACTGGGTCAGCCCCGGATCAGGTAAAGTCTCATAATATTCGTATGAACACTACACAACGCGGATTCACACTCCTTATTGCGGCATTGGTCGCCTCTGTCGTACTTTCGCTCGCGTCCGCCATATTCAGCATTGCCCAGAAACAGGTCACATTGGCATCACTCTCGCAGCAATCGCAGTACGCATTTTATGCCGCAGACACGGGCGCAGAATGCGCATTGTACTGGGATGTTCGTGACGCATATTTTGCGCCGGTGACTCCGACTACCGTAACACCCCTGTGTGATGGAACGACACTTTTTAGTGCGCCGCCTTACACGATCGCGAGTCCTGCGACCTATGCACCATCATCCAATCCCGAATACACAACGACATTCTCATTACAGTTGAAGAACGGCGACTGTGCGACGGTCTCAGTCATTAAGTGCCAAGGGGGACTTCTCGACAGTGGAGTATGTTGTCCGTACGGAGTGACGAATGGTGTCTGTAATAGCAGCGGTACGACGATGACTACGATCAGTACGCAGATTCGCTCGAACGGATTCAATGTCGCGTGCAGTAGTGTCGCAACCAGTCAGACCGTACTTCAGCGCTCGGTTGAGCTTAACTACTAGAATGAGCGTCTAGGGACTAGCTTCTAGCTGCTAGAGGAATACGAATATGTTTGCATTTTCTAGCATTTTCTAGCAGCTAGCCACTAGAAGCTAGAAGCTTTATGATGTAGCGATGATCACAGAGCGAATATCGACGAAAGATCACGAACGATATGAAAGACTGAAGACAGCGATTGATCACTATCGCCGGCAATTCCATGTATATGATATTGAGGAGATCACCGAGTCAGCGCGCGATTCATTGATGCATGAGCTCGTCGAGCTTGAGACGAAGTATCCGAGTCTCGTCACTCCTGATTCGCCCTCACAACGCGTAGCAGGGAAGCCGTTGCCACAATTTCAAAAGATACGTCACCAAGTGGAGCAGTGGTCTTTTAACGATGCGTTCGAGGCCGGCGATCTGCGCGCCTTTGACGAACGAGTCAAACGTTTCCTCGCATCGTCGCGAGGTTCAACCTCGCGGAAACCGTTAACGTATGTGTGCGAGCTTAAGATCGACGGTTTGAAGATCGTCTTCACCTATGAAAAGGGGCGGCTTATGACGGCAGCGACGCGCGGTGACGGCGAGGTCGGCGAGGATGTCACGCAGAATATCCGTACGATAGAATCAGTACCGCTGCGGCTCTCACGTCCGATCGATATCGTCGTCGAAGGGGAAGTGTGGATGAGCTCGAAGAATCTGGAGCGATTGAACAAAGAACGAGCAGAAGCGGGCGAGCCTCTTTTTGCCAACCCACGCAACGTCGCGGCCGGTTCGATCCGTCAGCTCGATCCCAAGATCGCTGCGGCGCGCAAGCTCGACGTCTTTATCTATGATGTTGCAAAGACGAGTGAATCATTTCCGCCGACACAGATGGAAGAGCTCGAGTACTTGCGTGAACTCGGTTTCAAAGTCAATCCGCATCATGAAGTGGTGAGAGATATCGAAGGTGCGATCGCATTCTGGGAGCAGTGGAAGAAGAAAGGACGTCACCAGGAATATTGGATCGATGGCGTCGTGGTGAAGGTCAACGAACGTGATCTTGAAGAAACGCTCGGCTATACGGGCAAGGCGCCGCGATTCGCGATCGCATTCAAATTTCCCGCCGAAGAAGTGACGACAATCCTGGAAGACATCGCGTTTCAGGTCGGACGCACGGGCGTCGTCACGCCGGTCGCGCATCTTCGGCCTGTTTCAGTCGCCGGTTCGACCGTTTCGCGTGCGACGTTGCACAACGAAGATGAGATCCGTCGGCTCGACGTGCGTATCGGCGATACGATCGTCTTGCGCAAGGCGGGGGATGTCATTCCCGAGATCGTCTCGGTCGTAAAAGAATTACGGCCGGATCATTCGAAGGTGTTCAGTTGGCCGACGCATGTCGCGGCATGCGGTGGCGATGGTTCGATCGAACGTGTGCCCGGTGCCGCAGCATGGCGCTGTATCGATCGTTCTTCGAGTGCGCGATTCAAACGCGCATTTGCTTATTTCATCTCGAAGAAAGCGCTCGACGTGGATGGCGTCGGCGAGAAAGTTGCGGAACTGCTCATTGATGAGGGGCTTGTGCAGTCGCTTGATGATCTCTTCACGCTTGAAGAAGGAGATTTTCTCGCGTTGCCAGGATTTGCGAAACTTTCAGCCAAGAATGCGCACGATGCGATCCGTACCGCATCGAAAGATGTGCCGCTCGCTCGACTCATCACCGGACTTTCCATCGACCATGTCGGCGAGGAGACCGCACGCGATCTTGCGGAGCATTTCGGCACGATGCAAAAGCTGCGCGCGGCGACCATCGAACAATTACAACAGGTGAACGGTATCGGCGGTGTCGTTGCCGAGTCACTCGTGAAATGGTTCGCCGATAAGAGCAACGGCGCGATGCTTGATCGTTTGCTCACTCATATTACGATCGCGCAATCTGAAGCGGCATCTTCCGCGAGGTTGAGCCTCGCGGGGGCTACGTTCGTCTTTACCGGAGGACTCGAAACGATGAGTCGCGAAGATGCCGGGAAGCTCGTTCGCGACCGCGGCGCCCATGTCGCGAACACCGTCTCTAAGAAAACTACGTACGTTGTTGCGGGTGCCGAATCTGGCTCCAAATTGGATACTGCACATGGTCTCGGGGTCACGGTGCTGACAGAGGATGAATTTTTGCGTATAGTAGCGGTATGAGCACTGAAATACCAAAGGTAGATATACGTGCATTGGCGCAACTCGCTCGCGTCGATATTTCTGATGCTGAGGTGGCGAAGCTCGAGACCGAAATACCGAACATTCTCGCATTTGTCGAAACTATTCAAAAAGCCGATACTTCCGAAGCGAAGAGCGATACCACCATGCACAACATCGTACGTGCTGATGAAAATCCGCACGAAAGCGGCAAATACACCGAGGTATTACTTTCTGCTGCTCCAACCCGTGAGGGTAATCGTATTGCGGTGAAGCAGGTCATATCCAGAAAAAGTCAGTGATCAGTAATCAGTATGAAAAAATTCTTGCTCAAAAATAGTATATTGTTCCTAGCCACTAGCCACTAGCC
>CAINVT010000015.1 GCA_903854215.1 uncultured bacterium
ATATTCCGCGGTAGCTCAGTGGTAGAGCGGCCCGCTGTTAACGGGTTGGTCGTAGGTTCGAATCCTACCCGCGGAGCATCCACAAAATACCCTTATTTTACTTGCTATACTAGATACGTAGGCAGGACAAAATCGAACCTAGCAATCTATTGCTGCAATAGTGATTGCATTTCGCTAGGGAATTTACAAAGTTGCATCATTGACTCCTGTGTAAATATATATTATTTTCTGAATAGGTCTTTAACTTGAAACAGGAGAAGTGGTGATGACAACATCGGCAAACGTAAAGCGCGTGCTAGTTACTGGCGGCGCAGGCTTTATCGGATCTATACTCGTTCGCCTCATACTAAATGCAGGCTACCAAGTCAACGTGTTGGACTCGTTTCTGTATGAAAAGGACTCCCTAAAAGATCTGGGAGACGCCCTAACGATCATAAACGGCGACACTCGCAACAGCGCAAGCGTTGACATGGCGATGGAAGGTGCTGATGCCGTGGTCCATCTTGCTGAAATTGTAGGTGACCCTGCCTGCGATGTTGATACAACACGAGCAAGAGCCGTGAATCTTCATGGCACGCAAATAGTCGCAAACTGCTCCAAGAAACGCGGAATTCGTGACTTCATCTACATGTCTTCATGCAGCGTATACGGCCTGACCGACGGCGACCGCTTGTATTCAGAGGAAGATACATTGAATCCAGTATCCCTTTATGCAAGCCTGAAAGTGGAAGCTGAACAATTTATCTCATCGCTCTCAGACGAAACGTTTGCCCCGACCATCTTGCGGCTATCGACGGTATTCGGAACTTCGTTTCGTCCTCGTTATGATCTACTTGTCAATACGCTCGTAGCCCGAGCAATCACAAGACAAGAGATCATTATACAAGGGAAGGATAATTGGAGACCGTTCATCCATGTTGTCGACGTAGGGCGGGTTATACTCGCCATACTCAGACTTTCTTGGCTGGATGGATATCGGATCTTCAATGTGGGTCATCAATCGCAAAACTTTACGATTCTTGATGTGGCGAATAAAGTTCATGAACGAATCCAGAGCGCTACATTCAGTCTACTAGAACAGGCGCCCTCGGATAGACGGTCTTATCGCGTCGATTTTTCTAAGCTGATCGAAGCGATCAACTTCTCGCCGAGCCATGATGTGTCTTTGGGAATCGAGGAGCTCATCGCAAATACTCCAGTCGACATTAATTACATCGATCCGATGTATTCGAATGTCGAATTTGCGAAGAAGATACGCCTGCAAAATGACCCAAGTAGAGTTGTCACCATGCGAACGGAGGCAACCATACAACGTTATCGTGAAGATACGCTAAAAGGTCAGCAAACGGTCGACGGATGTCGACTCTGCGCCATATCGGAATCTGCGGATTTTCCACCTCTCAGGTACTGGCGCGTGTGTCGTAATCAATATCCCTATGATAAAGTTGCCGAGATCAGCTGGATACTAATGCCTCGGCGATGTGTCTCCGATTGGAACGAGCTTACTACTGATGAACAACGCGAATACCGTGAATTCAGACTTATCGCGGGAGACTATGGAGTGAACATCTTTATGTGGAGTACACCCGGAACCCAGTCAATTCCCGGCCATTTCCACGAGCATCTCCTGCGACTCTATCGCGATAGCTAATACGGCTTTCGCTACAAACTGAAATCCCCGCGCAATTAAACGCGGGGATTTTTCTTACTCAAAATTATTTCGCCTGGGCAAGCTCAGCGATTCCCTCTCGAAATAAGACGGTTGGCTTCCACTGCAAGATATCGCGCGCACGAGAAATATCAGCAACGCTTTCCTTAATGTCTCCCGCACGACCCGGAACATATGTTGGGACGAAAGGCGTATCGAGAATTTCACAGATCGTTCGCATGACTTCGTTTATACTCAAACCTACGCCCGAACCAACATTGAATATCTCTCCATTGGCATTTGGATTAAATGCAGCGCTATACATCGCCGAGGCGACATCTCGCACATTGATAAAATCTCGCATCTGGTTGCCATCTCCAGAAATCTCGATAGGTTTTCCAAGCTTTACCGACTCAAAAAAACGCGTAATGGCACCCGAGTGCTGAGAATCACCTTTCTGACGTAGTCCGTATACATTAAAAGGACGAATGATTGTTGTTTCTAATCCAAAAAGGGAGTGCCACAGTTGTACGTATTGCTCGCCTATCACCTTTTGAAGTGCATAGGGAGATTCAGGGGCATACGGCAATTTTTCAGAAAGCGGCGTCTTCGCGCTATTACCATAAATCGCCGCTGACGATGTGAATACTATGCGCCTGACTTTCGCGATGCGAGCAGCTTCAAGCACTTCAAGCGTGCCGTTTACATTTACATTATGAGTACCCAAGGGATCTTCTATTGTTTGTGGAATAGAAGTAACCCCAGCAACATGAAAGACGACATCCACACCTTCGCATGCAAGACGAATATCCTGCCGAGCAAGGATCGACGACTCGATCAGTACCGCATCTGGCACAATTGAATGTATGTATGCTTCGTCCAAATGAGCTCCATATACGTAAGTAGGATGCCCAGCCTTCAAGCATATCTCCGCAAGATGAAGACCGACGAAACCGCCGCCACCAGTAATGAGTATTTTTTTAGCTACCATGTACGATATTGTACATTAAAAGCCTTGTTAATACTTATAGACACTTTGTTGTGATCCTTGGTAGAGCGAGTATTAACGCTGCACCACGCTTTCATTCACCGACCCTAAAAACCCTTGTGTTTCCTGACCACTGTAGGTTCGAAGGTCGTTCAACATGCGGAGCACCCACAAAATACCCCTATTTTCCTTGCTATTTTAGATACGTAAGTCGGACATTATCGAACCTAGCAAGCAATACCTGCAATGGCGATTGCATTTCGCTAGGGAATTTACAGTCCTCGGAGCTTGACAAATATGACAATCTAGAACATAATTTCTGTTGCTATACTTCTGGTGATGATGCGGAGCTGGCCTTTGAGTCGGTTCAAAGGCCGGTTGGGCGGATCGTGAGAGGAGCCGCCGTATATTCAAAGGCCTTGTCCCAGCAAGGCCTTTTTCATTTTTTAATTTATCTCATCTCACTAGTGCCTCATTAACAGGGGGTTATGTTATCAAAGTACTGCTTCAACCTATCCGGTAATCATGGTATTGTCTCATCCGGCACAGATCAACGAGATGGAGGTCTCTCATGCATATCGTCTCAATCCCGTTCCTGATCGTACTCGTTATTATCGTGAGCGGTTTCATCTGTAAGGCGAAGGGCTACCGTAAGAGTGCGTGGGCTGCGATGTTTTTGGTCGTTCTTACATTGCCAATCCTCGTGCACTTCGCAGGGCGTGATCAAGAACCGGTAATCGACTTGTTTGGTGCATCATTCGAGAATCTTGGGCTGCATTACCTACTGCCTGCGTTTGCCGGGTTGCTCATAGCATGTGTTGTACTCGTGCGATGGCCATTGAAGCGGCGGCGGTCAACCGCGATAACGGTGGAGGATCGAGCTCTTCAGCGTTCCGGACCAGCTTCTCGAGATACTGTCGATTTCCCAATAGCGGCAAATTGGCCTGGTACGCGAGTATCGACGTTAGATGATGTTATCCTGGAATTACATCTATCCGATGCACAACGGCGACGTCTTGCGTTTCTTCGGTACATTCATGGCGTCAACACGAATGAGGAACTCTCGCGAGACATACCCGGTATCATCCAGAGAATTAAGGACGGAAGAATTCAGACAGTTCACCGGTAGTCAGTTGAGGTGAAACAAAGTAATGGAAGCGCACGACCGAGAGGTACGGCGCTTTCTCATCATCGGAAGACGAACCAACACCCGAGGGATCTGCTTTTCCTTTGGTGTTTTTCTCGTCCCGGACATATCCCCTGCGGCTTGCTGTGACCATCGGATGCGGCGCTAGTTTTAATCGAAGAGTACCATTGTTCTTTTAGTGTCGAAATATTCTTTTGCCTCGTAACCTCGGTTCGAAGGTCGTTCAGCATGCGTGAGAAAACTTGACATTATTATATAGTTGTATAATTATAATACTCAGACATACCACGCCTTTGTAGGAGAGCCGTCGTGAACAAACCACCGTTGGTTTGCGGATTCGTGCTTGCATGCACCACCTGCAACGTTGATGGAGAACAAGACGAGTTCCCCTTCAACGTGCACCAAGCGTCGAGGTACGTATATCCGCCAGAAACACTGCGTTCCGCTCTCACCGAATTACCTCCGCGTCTTTATCGAATTTATGCGGCGGTGAAAACGGATTTGGGCATCCTTCTTTTGGGGTCATACGTTATTCGTCCCCACGAGAAAGACAACTTGACGAAATGCAAGAGTTGGCTTGCGGAAATGCTATCTCCAGCGAAAATGCCGAACTTTCCTTTCCCAGATGCTCATCGTGTTATTGCGCATAGAATCACCATTGCGGCTATACATAATGAGATGGGCGTATCTGGAATGGACATGGGATGCAATTTATCTCAAGACCGTTTCGATATAGCGGTGAATTTTCTCTGCAATATTGCTGAAGCAGTAGCGAGGTGTGGCGGCCACATTTGTTGGGAATAGCCACAAACATGATTCGTCGTCCGATCGTTTCGATCGGACGGCTTCTTTATACACAACTCAGCTTACTCAATCTTTCCTTTCTCCACATCCGCCCCGCTACTATTTCAAAATTCGAACTCAAAAAAGATACGGCCCCGGTTTTTGCACCGGGACCTGCGTGTCACATTATTATGGGAGGGTCGTCGTCACACGACCGGTGAGTACCTTCGTCTCACCGACCGTATAGATGAATGAGAATATCCCCTTTGCCGCCCTACCTTCTGTCGCCGGCTTCGTTTCAACAAGCTCGAGCTTGATGAGGACTTCCTCGCCGGGATGCACCGGCGCACGCCACTTCACTTCGTCGAGTCCGACGAGGACGCAACCTTCTCCGGGGTACTGGCTTCCCAATATTGCCGTCACGAGAGAAAGCGTATACATACCTTCGACGACGATGCGTCCAAACACTGAGCGTTTCGCCGCAATCACGTTCGTATGCGGTCCGTTCGGATCTTGAACGAGCACAGCGAATGCGGCGACTTCAGCACTGGTAAACATGTGCCTGAGCAAACACGTATCACCAACGTTGTACGTCTCCTCGCCGCTCCTGACCATCAGGATGCTTGTGAACGTCGGCATCCTGAGCGATGCCATATAATTCTCAAACCTCTCCTGCATGCCGAGCAAATCGAACATGGAGAAAACGTTCGCAGATTCGGTCACTTTTCTGACTCCTTTTTCAGCTATACCAGAAACAGTTATACAACTTTATTTGAATGCAGCAAACGCGTAGATGATGCGCTGTTTACAGACTTTCGGATTCGCGCACGATCATTCCTTCAAATTTGTGATACACTTATTCTCATAAAGATATGAGGATCGCCTTTGATACACGGTATCGATCGGGCACGCGGACATTTTTGTATTACGTCATCAAGTATTGCTGGTGGATCATCGGGCTCGCGGTCGCGTTCGCGTACCTCGCCTATGCGATGTACTTCGGCGGTTTACATGCGATTACGACACAATTCCTCGCAAGCAATCCGAGCTGGTATATCGACGTGGGGATGCTCTCACAATGGTCGGCACTCGTGGCGATCGGTTGTCTTATCGTCGCGTACCTGCGCGTCGAAGTGCAGTACCGGCAGTATTCATTTCATGTCGATGACCATGCATTCCACTTACGCCGCGGACTCTTCCGCGTACAAGAGATCACGATCCCCTATGCTCAAATAACGAATGTGCACATCGAGCAACCGTACCACTGGCGGCTTCTGGGATTGGCGCAATTCGACATCACGATCAGCAGTTCTCGGCAGGCGCTCCAGATGAGGAAGCGTCGAGAATTCCTCATTCCAGTCATCGACACATCGCTCGCGCGCGCCCTCTCGCGTTTCCTTATTGAAGAAACTTCAGGATATGACGACGAGGATGAAGACGAGGAATATGACGACGAGGACGATGGAGAGGACTGTGAGATAGAGACCGTTCGGACACAGCATTAGATTGATCGATACCCAAAAACATTGACAAATACGTCATTAATGTCAATACTGTGAACTGGTGTAAGACGGGCAGTCCGTCTTACAATGTGGGGAACTTCAATGGTACGCAATAGTAATGTTCGTCAATATGAGTTGACGCCCGCACAACGGACAATAGAAGAGTTGACAAGAATCCGTTGGCAAAGTGAAAACGATAGGGTGTTAGCTGCAGCTGTATTGACCGAACTCAGAACAGTTGCCACCGACATGACGTCGGCCACCCTCTCTGATGTCGAGATACGGCTCACGCGAGTCATCGACAGAATTTTGAAAGTGCAAAAGGAAATGAGACGACGAAAAAGGCACACTGTTTATCCTGCGCAAGTACTTCTCCTCGCGCGAGCTGCTCGAGATGACATTCATGTTCGAATCAAAGCGATACAAAAAGCAGGTGCTGGCACGATAAATCGTTCCACACGTGCCGAATGGATCAAACATATCACTGACTAAATTCAGAGCGCGAAATGGCCCCGACGACATGATCATCGGGGCTGTTATACCATCCCTAAATAACCACTGAACATTGTTTCAATATCCATTCATACCCCAATAGCAGCTTCATTCCTTCGACAT
>CAINVT010000016.1 GCA_903854215.1 uncultured bacterium
ACGCCGATAACATCCTTACCCACAATCGCATGCGGAATTGCTTGACGTTGGATTGGAGTCGGAGTCGATAGCTTGAGGCTATCAACGACTGCTAAAAGCTTCGGCGCGATGCCGAGATTATAGAAAAGTGAAGTACCTACGCTTCGTATTTTTGAATGATCCGTCGAATATAATGCCGGGTTCGTTTTACAAAAGACAATTCAGAAAAGCCGATTTGCTTCCTAAAAATAACCAGGATCGCACCTGCCGTGAGCACGGCAAAGATGATCCAACCAGTGGTCGCAAAGACGCCTGAGAATGTCTGCCAGTAATCCCCCAGATAATATCCTACCGATATCACTGCAGTGAGTGAGACGAAGTTGCCGAGTATGTCGAATATGAGAAACGTCTTGAACGAAACTTCACCAAGGCCGGAAAGTATGTTGACTACCGGATCGAGCGAACCGGCAAAACGCGATATGAAGATCGTTACGCGCGGATGATGTGCGACATACTTTTCGACCGAGCTGATGTACGAGCGTTTGATATGCAACTTCCTGATAACGTCATCGCCGTAGATCGCCGCAAGTGCATACCCGGCGACATCACCGAGAATGTTGCCGAGGAGTACCACTGCAAGCGCAAGCGGATAGCTCATATACCCCTGACTGGCAAAGGCGCCGGTCGCCAAGAGAAGCGTGTTACCGGGCAGCGGCAGCGCAAGTGCCGAAAGAAAGAACACGCCGAAGAGAAGCGTGTATTTGTAGAGCAGAAGCCACGAGAGCAACATGGCGGCGAGCGATGTCATGTGCCGCTCGTTACATGATAATTACCGACGGCTTTTTTCACCTGTGCTGTCAGTACCGCACTATCCTCATGCTGTGCTCCGGATGATTCAATGATCGTCACATGCGGATAGCGTGGATCAGTGATATTGAGCGTCGTCTTCAAATAATCCGGCGGCAATCGGTACACATGACCAATATAATCATACGTCATCCACGATTGAATCAAACTCGGATCGGAGAGCGGTGCCACATTGTGGTGGAGACCAAAAAGGTGCATATGCCCGTTCATCACCATATCTTCCCGCAGCAGTCGATACTGATGGAACAAGAGGCCGCACAAGATGATGAACAACGCGAGCATCGCGAAAAATGCCACGCGGGCTACTGTTTCAATGCGCGAATGTGAATCCTTCATCACTGATGATTATAATCCCCTGTTATCGCGCGTGCGAACGACTCGTACGATGCGCAGAGCTACCGGCGCGGTTATATGGTTTGAAGCTTCGAGGACCCGCATTGTGCGGACGGGCGCTCGGGAAACGGCGATGTTCATCACGCGCCGCGCGACCGCCTTCGGCAGGAAGTGCGCGGGCAGGCGGAAGATCGTTTGGCAACGAAGAGACGGTGATCTGTTTGCGAATGAGTCGTTCGATGTCACGCATCGAACGTTTTTCATCGGGCATGGCGAACGAGATTGCATGTCCTTCGGCACCGGCGCGCGCAGTGCGTCCGATGCGGTGCACATAGTCCTCGCTCTGAGACGGAATATCGAAATTGACGACGAGCTCGACGCCTTTTACATCGAGACCGCGCGCGGCGATATCAGTCGCGACAAGGACGCGATACTTGCCGTTTTTGAATCCATCGAGTGCTTCGCGACGTTGTGCGAGCGAACGATTCGAGTGGATCTCGGCCGTCGTATGCCCCATGGCGCGAATACCTTTCATCACGCGCGTCGCGCCGTACTTCGTACGAGTGAAAACGATCGTCGGTCCGTAATATTTTGAAAGCACGCTTTCGAGCAAACGAACTTTCTCATCCTTACGCACGATGAAAAACTCTTGACTCACATTTGCAGCGGTCGTACCGGGTGGTGCGACTTCGATCGACACGGGAGACTTCATGTGTTTGGTCGCGAGCTCCATGATCTCTTTTGAGAGCGTCGCGGAGAAAAGCATCGTCTGTCGTTCGGTAGGTACTGCGGCAATGATACGTTTGATTTGCGGCCAGAATCCCATATCGAGCATACGATCAGCTTCGTCGAGGATGAGAATAGAAACATTGTCGAGATGGACATTCCCTTGCTCGAAGTGATCGAAAAGTCGACCTGGCGTAGCGATAACGATATTCGGTCCGCGACGGAGGTCACCGATCTGCGGCCCCATAGCCGCCCCACCAATAAGAAGTGCGCCACGAAGCCCGAGAGGCTTCGCGAAGCTGCCAAGCGCTTCGTATACTTGGAGCGCGAGTTCACGTGTCGGCAAGAGGATAAGACCGTGACCGCCGGTCTCGACGATCCGTTGCAGCATCGGAATGCCGAACGCCAGCGTTTTGCCGGTGCCGGTCTGGGCGACGCCGATAACATCCTTACCCACAATCGCATGCGGAATTGCTTGACGTTGGATTGGAGTCGGAGTCGATAGCTTGAGGCTATCAACGACTGCTAAAAGCTTCGGCGCGATGCCGAGATTGTGGAACGACGCATCCTGCGTCACGGTTTCTGTACTGTTCATAACTATATTCAAGTTTGGGGCACCCAATGATTCTAGAGCGTTCTAAAGCGACGCGAGGGAGCTCGTATATCTTATGCCCCAATACTAACACATAATAATATGCTTGTAAACTCTCCCGGGTGCAGACGTCGGTGTGATACTACAAACTTTCCAAGAATTGGCTACAATAGTTGCGTTAATTACGACTTTTCACCGCCTACGATTGTGTAGAAACGATACGGTCACCCAAGAAACGCAAGAAATCATCTCGGCGCTCTTCGAGGCCATCTTCGAACATATGGAGCAATGGGTGGCACTCTGGAGTGAATTCGTAATGACCGCGCACTTCTCCATCGTCGAAAACGCGCAAGTGGTATTGATATTTGAAACTGTCGACATAACGAAGGCTCACCACTTGTCCGCGGTCCTTCCATGCGATGAAATGGTTTCCGAATCCCTTCGTTATCATATAGGCAACAAACTCCTGTATGGTCTGACCGGAAGCGAGCCTGCCTAGAAAATACGGCTGTCGGCCACCTACATAGTTATCACCATGACGCACGATGCCGAGCGCTATCGATGTGTCTCGCACGAACGGGTGAAAGGGCGTGTAGAGACGCCAGATCGCATACTTCAAGCGATCTGCGAGACTATCAGGAAAAACCATCGGGGATGCCGGCAGGTTTTTAACCCAGTCATACGTTGAAATACTCTGTGCCTCTGACGCCATACTTATTCTGTCGAATGTTTATCTATAGTATCAGGAAAGCCATAAAAATCACAGCACATGTGCGGGGATAGCCGAGACTATGCAACAAAAACGGAGGGTGATGCTATAGTGCATCGCATGAAAAGACAGCTATCAAAAACATCCGAGCCAGAATTCCCTATGCGCATCAATAAATACCTCGCATTGCACAACTTCGGCACACGCCGCGGTGCGGACGAGATTATCGAAAAAGGCCAGGTTTTCATCAATGGTACGCGTGCCGTGCTCGGCGATAAGGTAACAGAAAAAGATGTCGTCGATGTCCGCCGTTCCGGCAAAATGCCGACCTATGCATATTTCGCTTTTAACAAACCAATCGGTATGATCACGCTTGCGCAGAACAAAAGCGAACGCGACATCGTCCGATCACTTCCGAAAGAAGTCGTCCAGCTACATGTATTCCCCATCGGGCGACTCGACAAAGATTCCGAGGGTTTGATCATCCTCACCAACGATGCCCGTGTGACCGATCGACTCCTCAATCCGAAATACGAACACGAGAAGACGTACGAAGTAAAGACAAAACTTCCGCTGCGTACGAATTTCAAAGAAAAAATGGAGGGCGGCGTCGAGATCGAAGGTTACAAGACTCGTCCTGCCCGCGTACAGGTACTCGGCACCAACCGCGCACGCATCACCTTGACCGAAGGCAAGACGCACCAGATCCGCCGCATGCTCGTCGCACTTTTTAACGAGGTAACGGAGCTCAAACGTGTCAGCGTCATGAATATAAAATTAGATAAGCTCGCATCGGGCTCATATCGAAAGATCGAGGGCGAAGAATTGCAGGTATTTCTAAAAAGTTTGGATCTTATATGATCGTATACGGACAATAATTGAATTTCCATTACATTGAGCGGATTGTTTGGATAAATTCAAACATAGATAATGACAAACACCGGAGGAATCTTCGATTCCTCCGGTGTTTTTTGTTTTCTTCTCCAAAGAGCGCTATAAATCAAACAGCCACTCACTGCAACCAGTCTTGAAACTCCTAATTGAATCAGGCCTGAATCGGATTGAGCTAGCTAGTTTTTGCATTGATGTATTGTAGTGATGCGTGCTGATATACAAGCCTGAAAACATTTCGTTATTTCGTGCTGTATCAATTATCTGTTCAAGCATTGCATACCCTACGTAACGTCTGCGATATTTCTCATCGACCGAGATGCCAATCTGACCCCATCCTATTCTTCCATCAATTTCATCCACTTCAAGATTGGCATGACACACCCCATTGATTCGTCCTTCGTGATCAAATACGACCTCCAAATGTTTCTCTCCCGGCGGATCTTTTTCAAACTGCCCCTCCCTATTTTGAATCACACACTCGGTCGTCATTCTGTTTCCATATCGATCCAAAATCGTCTTCGGATCCATTCGGCGAATGTACTCTTCGATCCGCGGCCAATCAGCGATACACGCAAATCGAATATGCGGTCTCCATCTTTGTGCCGATCTTCTTAGCTCTACAATGGAGCGTCGCGGTACGATAATCATGCTCATCTTCCGCTCCTCTGTTTGAGGGAATTTCCAGACAAAACTATACTGTACGATCTACTATATGTCAATTTTTTGTACGAACCTATATAGAAAAGTAAGCAAAAAATCGGTTATAAAATTTCTAGTGAAGTTTCTGGTACACAAAGTTCGAAGGGCGCGACGTAGCGTGTCGCGCCCTTTTTTAAGGTTTCTTTCCGAGGAAGTCATATGGAAACGAGACCGGAAGATGTCTCTGCCACCCGACCCCTCGAGCAAACAATTCGGCGATTTTGAAGTGTGGCCATTTCGTTCGTTCACGACACTCTTCGAGAGAAGCAACGACCGCTTCGTGAAAACCCCGAGAACGAAGTAACGCTGTTTGATTTTGTTGGTAATCAAGCCAGCAAAAGAACGACTCTTCGTGGTCAAACCGCCAACGAGACCCGACCTGCTCTTCAACAACGCACCCAATATGCACGGAGTCAGCTTTGGTCCACGATGTCACCGGGGGAAGTTCGGCAACGAAGAAGCCACCTCCAACCGCTTTCCGCTCTGCAAGCAAACGCACCCACCAATCAACGCGGTCCGCCGGTACTACGCTAACTACCATATCACCACTGTTCCGTCCCATGACAATATACAGACATTTTTCGTCCCGGATACTGTAAAATACATATCCTCCCGCAAACGGAACGATAATGTCTGAATAAAGGATCTCCTCGATTTCTTTGGGGGCGAGAACTGTTCGGAGGCCGTTCTCATCGCCTTTGTAAATACGCTCAAGCGCGTGACGCGAGAAAACGACACTCATTTTCAAGGTCCTTTCCGTTATCTGCGCCGTAGATTAACACTCGAATGAATGTAGGTCAATTTATACGGTTCGACATTCCAGCATCAGGAAAAGCGGGATTTCTTTCCGTGCCGTATCTTCGGCTTTCTGCTTCGGGCCTTTTTCACTTTTCTTGTGCGAGATCCATTCTTCTAATCGCGTGACTGCAAAGCCGCTTTTGGCGAGCGCTTTGAAAAAGTCTTGGAGCGAGCGGTGATAGGAAATCGTTTGCGCTGATTTTGCAGCTCCCGGATGCATATCGATCGGAATCGTTGCCGCAGAAAGGTAGCCGTCGACACGACGATATTGTGACTTTTCGTTTTCGTCCCATCCCCAACGGGTGCGCTTCGGAATACGAAATGCCGGATGATTCATAACGAGTACGAATCGCCCGTTCGGTTTCAAGACGCGCTTCACTTCGGCAAAGACGTCACCGATATTCTCGATGTTTTGGATCGCGAGAACGATCGTTGCCACGTCAAACGTGGCTGGAGCCGCGAAGGAAAGATTGTGCGCCGGGGCAACATGAAAATCGATTTTCGGAGAACGTTTTTTTGCGACCGCGATAAGTTCTTTCGAAATGTCCGCACCGACTACTTTCGTGCTTGCCTCGCCAAACAGGCGGGTGAAGTAGCCTTGTCCACAAGCAATATCGACAACGTGTTCATCCTTTTTGAGTGCGAGAATACGGAGCACGTTGGGGGCGATCACCGCCTCTTGATAACTATCCGGCGTCACCTCAAGATACGTGTCATACCAATCGGCGACCGATCCCCATGAGGTTTTAGCATTGTTTGGTTTCTTTTCCATAGACACCATCTTACGGGAAAACCGTCGGAATGTCTTTGAGCGAATCAATCACCTTCCACGCATCTTTCTCGATCGGCGATCCGCGAAACGTGATGCCGTGGCCGGTTCGCTTGAACATCTCGATGTCATTTGCACCGTCTCCGATACATGCACATTCGGTCATAGCAATTCCCAGCATCTTGCAAAAACTCTCAAGATGCATTGCTTTTGCAATAGTGTCGTTACCAGATGAACGAATACTCGCAAAACGGTCATTATCGTCGAATATGAACGTGTTGTTCGCTTTCCATAGGTCAAACCCGAGATCGTGCGCAACGTGATTGACAACGATATCGATCGAACCAGAAATGAGCACGAGCTTGTAACCCTGAGCCTTCAGGTAGGCGACAGAGTCGCGTGCGCCGTCAACGTATGAGACTGACGTTAGTGCTTTCGTAACTCCACCCCTCGTTGCATCGGAATGGCGCAGGTAGTGTTCGAGCATAATCTCATTCCAACGATCATAGGAAATATTTCCGGCCTGATATTCGACATACCACCGTCTATCTTCTTCATCAGAAACACCGAGCGCATTACCAAGCTTATGCCAACTATTCTGGCTGATGAGCGTATCGTCAAGATCGAAGCAGATGAGTTTGATCTCTGACATACCCTAGGCGGACTTTTTCTTCGGCATCATGCTTTTCAGCACGTTGTCTTCCAGAATGTAGTGATGATAGAGCACTGCAAGAATATGAAATCCAATGATCATGAGGAGTAACACGGCACATCCTGCATGCAGGTAATCCGCCGCTCGACCCCACGCAGAACCATTGGCAAGGATGGGTGGCAGTGTATAGATACCAAAGACGTTGACCGGCCAACCGCGCGAAGACGCCCATGCCCAGCCGAAGATCGGAATCAGAACCAGAAGCCAGTAGAGCGCAACGTGCGCGAGATGTGCGAAGATTCGTTGCCATTTCGGCAGCGTTACATCTTCGGGCGGCACTGGATGCGTGACACGCCACAAAAAACGCATGATCATCAAGCCAATGACCACGATACCGAATGACATGTGAATGCTGAGGAGGAATCCGGGAGTCTGATTGTGACGAACTCCCGGCATGACCGCCGCGGTAATAAATTGGATGATGACTACAGCCAAAATCGCCCAATGCAAAAGCTTCGCTACCGGCGAATAGTGGCTGATCTGTCCATTCGAGGTCGTGGCGGATGTCATGGAGACTATTGTAGCAAATCGGGTGTATCCGCGCGCGCGACCCCTTCGATAGTACTGACCTTCGGTGTACTGTCGAATTTAGACGACCTTTTCAACGACGACCGTCTGCGCACCGGATATCCGAGCATTCGCTTGCGCGAGTGCTTGCTTCGTTTGTGTCAATTCGTCTTCGACATCCTTCTTTTGTTTTTTGACTGCGGCAAGGTAAAAGTCGTCCTTGATAAGACAGGGCAAGATCATGAGCAATGTGACCACGACGCCACTGATGATACTTACCAGAAGCACGAGCGCGAGCGAGCCGGTAAGCTGCCATGTCATGAAGCTCACCGTGACGATTGCGACGTTCTGCAAGACGAACGCCACTAATGCCGCACCAAGGATTACACCGAGAATAAGAGAGATGATCATAAAATAATATTGAAGATTGTTCGCTACTAGTAAAATAGTAAAACTCCCCGTATCGGAAACAATACGAACTGTACCTCTGTATCATGAAGAAATGATGAATTCACTTCCCCACGGCTTCGCCTTACTGTAATGGTCGTATCAAGTTCATTTTCTCCTGCCGTGTCAACTTTTTGAGCACTGATTCGCGGCTCAATGCTGTGCCCCGAGATTTGAAAACTTCCGAATATTTGAGAGTCACGGGTCGTCGTGACTTCGTATAGCGCGCGCCTGATTTCAATTCATTATGCGCATGCAAGCGTCTCTCAAGATCATTCGTCGATCCGATGTAGAGCGTATGATCGGCACATTCGAGAATGTAAACGAAATACGTCATGGACTAACTCTCACGCTTGCCATGGAGCAACATATCGACGGCGTGTTCCATGGTTCCCGCCTGCGTCAAGGTGCCCGCGTTGACGAAGTAGATCTGGTCAGCATTCTCGATCGTATTCAGACGGTGCGCGATGATGACGCGCGTGGTCGTCGCCGGAAGTTTCTTCAAAATATCATCGAGCAACTGTTCGGTGACGGTATCGATATTTGCGGTCGCTTCATCGAGAATCAGGATATCCGGTTTGCGCAAGACGGCGCGCATGAATGCGATCAATTGCTTCTGACCTAAGCTGATCGCGTCGTTGCTTGAAGTGACTTTCGTCTCCAACCCTTCGCTAAAACGCGAGAGCAGCGTGTCGAGATTCGCTCGCTCGAGCAGCGCGACGATTTGTTCGGTCGTATAGGTCGCATATTCATCGTTGCCATACAGAATGTTTTCACGCACCGTTCCGGAAAAGAGAAACGGCTCTTGCAAGATGAATCCGATTTTTTTGGCACGTTCTGTCGGATCGTACGAGCGAATATCACGGCCGGCGAGATATACGGTTCCTTTTGTCGGATCATAGAGACGTGCCATGAGGCTCGCGGTCGTCGTCTTGCCGCCACCGGTCGGTCCGACGAGCGCGTAGGTCTTACCTTTTTCCAAGGTGAAGCTGATATCATGCAGAACGTCCGCGTCGGCATCGGGATACCCGAATGACACATGATCGAATGAGAGCATCGAGTCGTCGGTTGGTCGGTCATTCGCGTTCGTCGCAACAATGTCCATATCAGATTCAAGCGCGAGCACTTCTGAAATACGATCGAGACCTGCCAGCGCGAGCTGCAGTGACGACCAGACCGACGCGAGCTGTCGAAGCGGATTATAAAAATTGTTCACGTACAAAATGAATCCGATGAGAAGTCCGATGGTGAAGCTTCCGACGGATACGAGATAGATACCGTATGCAAGCACGATCAGCTGAGCGATCGTTGAGGCAAGCGTATAGATCGGTGTGAACGTGTTGTTGGCGATGCCCGCTTTGATAGACGCGGTATAGTTCGCTTCGTTGGTCTCGCGGAACTTGTCGCGGAAATAGTCCAGCCGATTGAACGCGACGATGACTTTGAAATTATTGAGACTCTCTTGTACCTCGCCGCTCATGCTGCCGAGCGAACGCAGACTGGCGAGATTGGTGCGCTTGACCCACGGTGAAAGGAACTGCGTGATAATAAGCACGATCACCGCCGGTACGAGCGATGCTGCGCCGAGACGCACATTTATGACCAGCAGAAATATGCCGGCTCCGACGATGAGAACGAGATTGCTCGCGAATTGCATCAGTGCTTGCGAGAAGAATTGATTGAGCTTATCGGTGTCGTTGTTGATGCGCGAGATGAGATCACCTGCTTTGTTCTGATTGAAGAACGCGACGGGAAGCGATTCGAGCTTGTTGAAGATCGCATTGCGCAGATTGAACAAGACGCGACGGCCGACGGCGCCCATCGTGCGAACTTGTATGTAGTTGGATATCGCACCGATGATATAGATAAAAAGCAATATCACAGAGAATTCAACAACGCCGCTGAAGATCTTATTCTGAATATATGTGTCAATCGTATGCGCGATGATGACCGGTGCGATCAACGTCATCGCCGATGTGATGAGGATTGCAACGAGCGCTATGGCGACCGATCGCTTCTCCTCTTTCATCAACGGTAACAGCCGCCGCACGGCAGTGCCGAGCACCCCCTTTTCGCGTTCCTCCGCCGCGTCTGATTTTTTAAGTTTGTAATTCATATTGATTGGTGCTTCGCTGAGAATCGAATATCTGGACGTATTCCGGACTCGTATGCATGAGTTCGTCATGAGTACCGTGGGCAAGAACTTCGCCTTCCATCAAAAGAATTATCTGATCATACGCTTCGACGGTCGCGATCTTCTGTGTGACCGATATGAGCGTGATACCCGGATAATTCTTGAATATATTCGCGAAGATCGTCCGCTCGGTCTTGGTATCGACACGCGCGGTAAATTCATCAAGCAGAAGGATCTTCGGATTTAGCGCGAGCGCACGGGCGAGCATGATCCGCTGTTTTTGTCCGCCGGAAAGACTGGTGCCGCGTTCGGAAACGATCGTATCGAGCCCTTGCGGAAGCGCACCGATGAAGTCCTCAAGCTCTGCGGTACGAATCGCAAGCTCGATATCCGCATCATTGACCGTATTGCTGAATGCAATGTTCTCGCGAAGCGAAAGATTGAACAGCACGCTGTCTTGGAAAACGAAGCCGACCTGTCGGTGCAGGCTTTCCTTATCGTACTCGTTGATATCGTGACCGTCGAATTCGATCGTCCCGGATGTCGGTGCAAGCAAACCGGTCAAGAGATACAAGAGCTGCGTCTTCCCTGCCGCCGTCGGTCCGATGATGGCAGTCTTCGTGCCCGCCTTCGCTTGAAACGATACGTCCTTTAGTGCCGCCTTCTCGCCGAAGAGAACGGTAACATCGCTAACTTTTATGTCACCTCTTAGTTCAGTCTTGAGGCCACCAGTCTTCTTCTCATCAGGCGCATGCAAGACCAAGGCGATACGGCCATACGAGGCGGTTGCCTGTGCGATGACATTACTCATGAATCCGATGATGAGGACCGGGAAGATGAGAATCATGAGATAGCTGTTGAATGCGGTAAAAGCACCGAGACTCATCGAGCCCTGTATGACGAAGTGTCCGCCCAAAGAGAGGATGACGAGTGTCGCGAGGTTGGTGCACAGCGTGATGACCGGAATGAGACTTGAGAAAAGTTTCAGGATGCTCATCCCGATAGAGCGAGCTTGCGTATTGGCCGCAAGGAATTTTTGATATTCGTACTGCTGTGAATTGAGTAATCGGATCAATGCGGACCCGAGGATACTTTCGTTAATCACCGAATTGAGCCAGTCGATCGCTTCTTGCGAACGCGTGAAGAGCTTACGCACGCGACCGAGCACGTAAAAGAATGTTATCGCAATCACAGGAACGATAGCCAAGACCGCGAGGCCGAGCCGCCAGTCGAGCAAGAGCAGGAGCACCGAAGCACCGATGATCAAGAATGCCGATGAGATCAGGGATGCGATCGCCTGTGAGACGAACGTCTTCACCGCGTCGATGTCGGACGTCAGGTTCGTGAGAAGTTTGCCCGGCGTGATGCGATCGATATATTCGTACGGTTGCACGGAGATCTTCGCGGAAAGATCGAGCCGGAGATCGCGCGCGACGCGTTCCGATGCGTATACCTGCACAATGTTCTGCGCATAGGTGAGTATAAAGATAAAAAGTGCGACGAGCGAGAATTCGAGAATGAGATCCGCGAGCACGAAATGACCGCTCGTATAGGTGTCGATGGCACGCGCCATGATCTGCGGCACCGCAAGGTTCAAGGCGTTGGCACCGACCGTAAGTACGACCAAAAGAATGATGAGAAAGGTGTATGGCCGAAGCAAGCCGTAGACACTCGGCTGTTTCGAGATTTGTTCTGATTTTTTATCGGGCATGCAATATCGATACGGACTCCCGCGTATGCACGACAGTATACCAAATTGCTTTAGATAGTATGAAGCCGCCCCGAGCCGCTTGTGTGAACTCGGGGCGATGCAGACAGTCTCGTTTTCGTCCTTTCGGACAGGCCCACCATCGTCTGCAAAAAGTGCGGGGACACTGCTTATGTCGTCTCAAAGAGACAGTCATCAGTACGTCCCCGCTTCCACGCTTGTATTGTCACAGTCGTGGAAAACTTGTTAAAGAACTCGGCGGACAGTGCCTACTTCGTTTTCGATTCTGAAAACACGCAGATGATCGTCCGCCGCCCAGTCAGTCTTTCAACTTCTGGGAAAAGGTAGGTGGATTCAGTACCAATGACGTCTAAGTTTTTCACCCAGACAATACCTTTCTCGAACCCCCCTTTAAAAATCTCGACCATTCAAAATCTCTAAAGAAGGCCGGAGCACGCGCTCGTACACGCGCTCCGGATTGCAGACATAATTGACATCGTCTTCGAAAAGACAGCGTTCTTATCGTCCGCAAAAAGTGCGGGGACATCCCTCTTATCGTCTCAATGAGACATAATTCCATCCGTCCCCGCTCCCGCGATGATATTGCTACCGTCGAGGGAAACTGTAAAGAACTTATTTCCACCGCACAGACTCGCATCCGCGCGGTGGGTTGAGAGACATGCGCATTTACGTCCGTTAGGACAAACCGCCTGTCGTCTCTCAAACTCGTTACGCCGCTTTACGCAAATTGACTTCTTGAGCCGCCGCGACACCTTCGAGCTTCTTCCATTCCTTGAACAGCCATTCGGCGAACTTCGTGATCGTCCGCCAGGTGGCCATCTTGTGGATGTGCCCATCGGCGTACCTCATCACGCCCTTGTCGGTCTTCACCGGCTCGGGATGCTTCGCACGGAGCTTCACCTTGTATTCGCGAAGCTTTCTGCCCCAGACGCTATCCGGTCGGCGATTCATCTGATCACCGAAGAGAAAGAACGCCTGACGCAGATCGGGATGCCAGTTGGAGACCGTGCCGCTACGCTTGCGAGCGAAACGGCCGTCCGGTAAGACGTGCACACCGGCGAAGGCCTTGAATTGCTCCTTGCACGGGAATCGGCGGATGTCGTCAACCCCTGCGATGATACGGGCAGCGATCGCCGGTCCCATGCCTTCGACATCGTTGAAGACACGCTTCCAGACCTCCGAAGCTTCCACTGACTTCTTGAGCCGTAACTCACAGGCGGCTTCTTCTTTGAGGAGTGCGCTTAGAACGACGTCGTTCGCTTTTGCCTCGTCGTAGAGTTTTTCCACGTTTCCTTCGGGGAAATACCCGTCGGAGTTGCAGAAGATCTTGCCGATGAATCGTTGACGTAGACGTTGCTCACAGCCGATGCGCGCCTTCATTGCCTCGATGCGTGCATATTGGGCCTCGCGCAAATGGATGATAGCGAGATCACGCGGACGCATGTCGTGGAACAAATCCGGCTTCTCCGACGCGAGCTTCGCGAGAAGCAGTGCGTCGTCGCTCTTGTCGTCTTCGCCACGCTCACGCTTGAGCGCATGAGTCGGCATGCGGATCACTCGAACGCCGATCTCTTCGCCGCGGCGCGAAAGCGCAAAGGCAAAGTAATCGCCCGATCCACCCAGCGACATCGCAACAACATCGTCCTTCTGCAGGCCGTCGAACGTGTCGGCGACTTTCTGAATGACAAAGCGTTTGCCATCGATGATGCGGAGTAGGTTCGATGCCGGCTCAGCGTCACCCTTCTTGAGTGTCTTCAACTTGAAGTGGTGATTGGGAAATCCCGACAAGTCCTCGTCACCACTGACTGAGCGAAACGAAGTCGGGAACTGTTCGCGCAGAAAATCGAGTTCGGCTTGCTCGTCGAGCAGTTCGTATATGTCGAGGTGACCGCCGGACCGGAGAACGACGACCTGCGTCGGCCGTGCCTCTCCTTCTGCTGTTGCTTTGACGCGATGTCGGATACCGATGATGCGACTCATGTGGACGCTCCCTTTTCGTGTCCCGAAGGACATGTATGAGTGAAAGAGCGGCGGACAGTTGTAGTCTAGTTTTCATTGAAGAAAACATTTATGCGTTCGTCCGCCAGAGGTGCTACCCTCCTTCAAATGTTCCAATAAAAAACACTCGAAGGAAGACCGGAGCGCGCGTTCGTACACGCGCTCCGGATTGCAGACATCGTCAAGAACGTCACGGAAAGACACTCTCCTGTTCGTCTGCAAAAAATGCGGAGACAAACACTATATCGTCTCAACGAGACAGCGTCTCATTCGTCTCCGCTCCCGCGACAGTATTGCGACCATCGCAGGGAACTGTAAAGAACTTCGGCGGACAAGAAACACATCGTTTTCATTTCTGAAAACATCCTTCCTCTCGTCCGCCACCCCATTCATCCGAGGATGTTTGGGGAAGTTGCGAGGGGTGTCACTTGCACATTCGTCCAGGCCCCAACGCCCAGACATCGAGCTCGTCGACACCCCTCTTCAAAAATCTCGATCACTCAAAATCTCTGAAGAGGGCCGGAAAAGCCGCCAAAACGGCTTTTCCGGCTGGCAGACACCGCAAATTTCGCCCATTCTAGGGCACCGGTAATATCGTCTGCTGGAGAATCTTTAGCATCAAGAACGCGGATTGTCAATCAATAAACAATTTTTAGAGCGTTCGCGTCCATACCCCGAAGCCACCGACGATCGGGACATAGCGCCCGATCTTCGTGCGGTTGATGGAATATGCAAGCCCGGGCATACCGAGCGACTGTGCGAGGAGTGGCGCAAGGGTGCGGATGTAGGTACCGGAACCCACCGTCGTCTCGTATCGGAGGATCGTATAGGGTGTTTTGCATCGATCCCGTAGATTCCACCACTGTTCGATAATCGCCTCTTTGCGGAATCCTGCGCCGAGCTCATCGATATCATGGCGCACCTTCAAGCGGTCGATCTTATTCAAGATACGCTCGATCAATTCATCTTTGGGGACGACGACGCGATCAAGATACCGGATCGAGTGCACGCGCATATCAGTGTTTGGAATCTCGATCGATGACAATTCATTCTCGAGCGCATATTTGAAAAGCGGCTTGCCGTTGACGGTCTTCGATGAAAACGCCGGATACGGAAGCGTATGCGTACCCCGGTGCGTTCGTGCCGCTGCGATCGCTGCATGTTCAGAGACCGATGCGTTCGGTCCTCGTTCGGCAAGTCCGAGCACGTCACCGGTATCCGTGTGAAATCCGAGTAAAATCTCGAATACATATGTCTTATCGAGTTTGTCATATCGTGTTCGCCGTTTGCATTCATCTCCAATCAAGACCACGAGCTTGCCGCTCGCCATCGGATCGAGACGGCCGGCATATGTCATCGGCAGGGACGAAAGTGTCGGATTCTCTTTGCGGAATGCCTCGACTGCCATGAGCGGCGTCTCGCCGATATTTTTCTCGATTACCGCGTACCTGCGCATATGCCCGATACTATACCGTCTTCCAGCAAAAAGTTATCCCCAGGGCATTCTTCAACATTGACGCATATAGCAATATTGCTATACTGCCAATATGAAACAGGAACAAAAAAAGAATTGGAAAGGCGTTCCGTTCAAGAAGGAAGACTTGAAATTCTACACGCTCGAAAAGGTTTTCAAAAAAGCATCAAAGACAAAAGAGTTCAAACGCACATATACTGAGGAAGGTGTACGGCTGGCGCTCGCCAAACAACTCCGTGATGTTCGACGCGCCAAACGAATGACTCAAAAGAATGTTGCCGACAAAGCATCTATGCCGCAATCAGTCATCGCCCGCCTCGAAAGCGGCGAGCACGGTGCCTCTATCACGACGCTCGGCAAAGTCGCCTCAGCGCTCGGCCGTGAGATAGCGCTCGTTGAGATCAAATAGGAGGACCGAGATTACAAAGTTCTTAACGTGCCTCATTTTCCTCTTTTCTTCTATCAAAAGAGACGCCGGTAGTATTCCTACCGGCGTCAGTGTATCTTGTGCCTCGTCGCAAAACTCGCGATCGACCTACGGAGCGCCTTGATATCGCTCCACGCGATCGCCTCGTTAGTCATACTACCCGCGAAGTCCCGCACAAGGACGAAGACAGTCCCCGAATGCTCGCAGGTCGCCTTCTTGAGAGCAACGCGACGTTTGGACCGTTCGACAAATTCGGCGAACGCATACTTGCTGTGATTCTTGTATCGATCCTTGAACATCTCGATTCCGCGCTGGGTGACCTGCACCTCATGCAAGACATCAGAGCGAGGCATCTTGACCCAGAAGTCGGTGCCGGAACCGTCTTCCCAACAACTCGAAGGAATGACATATCCCTTCTTCCATTTGAGACCCTTTCGGCGATACGTGAGCCGGAAGCCGTGATACATGAGCGATAGCAGAAACACGTATTCCCTGCTCGGAAGCATTCGTCTCGACTCGCGCACCTACCCCCCCTTTCTGTAATAATCCAAACCAGCCCTGAGGAATTAGTACGTCATTATCTTCACATTCGCAACCCCCGTACCCATCCCGAATATTTCGAAATCCGTACATGGTTGATATTTTCCGTCCGCTCCCTTTTCACAAGGCCCAACCTCGAGGCTGAGCCTTGTATTCTAAAAAATATCACTAACAAATCGCCAGCTGCTTGACCTTTTACCAGCATCCTTAACTTCAGCAGCCCACTCAAAAGGTTTGTATTCTTTATCGCTATTGAAGTACAGTTGACTGCCTTCTTTAACCACAATTCCACCAAGCACTTTCTGCTTTTGTTTGGAAACATATTCATGTAACGCCGACGCTTTTGCGCGCGTATCTTCTATACGATCATCGCCATCTTTTGTATCGAAGATGCCACATGTCCCATTTTTAAACTGTATCAAAAAGTCCGGTTGAAATGTGTGAGTTTTGCCCTCCTGGTCGATATATTTGATCCCAAAATTAGTGGCCATATGTTCATCTCCGTTTTTCCACCACCATTGCACTTCATCACTCGAACTCAATATCTTCTCAAACTCACGCTCAATCTGCGATGCATCTTTTTGGAGATAGCACGGCATCAACACATACTGTTTGTATGACTGCTTTTCGTGCGTATTCGGATTGTAATTTTGCACTTCTGGAATTTGCCATTGTTCATTCCATACCGACTCTTTGTCACTCTTTTGTTCTACCTCCTTCTCGCGTTCAGGTTTATACGAGTTAACCGCCGACGCAATCACCTCTTCAAAAAAGTGTCGGTTCATCAGAATAGTATCAATCGCCCGCTCCATACCACCGTCTCGTAGGATAAATCCCGCGTATTTTTCAAACCACAAATACAACGCCGTCCGAACGTCGGGTATGGATCTCGCAGCTGCAAACCCATTCAAATTTCTTTTAATCAGACGATTGAGTATCGAGACCTTATCATTGTCCGCGATTATCATTTCGATAGAATCATTGGTGATTTCGATATCGGTCTGTATCAGTGCATCAAGCTCGGCAGTATCTAGTATTTCATTAATCATCAAAGACTCTTTTGGATCCCCAATCTTTATGCCATCAGCTTTCATTTGCTTAAGCACATGTGCCGCATCCGCCTTTGTTATTCCAAGCGCAGTATTAATTGATTGTTCCAAGAAAGGTCGAAAGGTCTTCGTAATGTCACCGTAATCAATACGAAACTTATAATAGGATGGGAGAGTCAAGTCACCGTATTCATCCCGGCGATGCGCGACCAACGATTTGATGATATTCGGATTGTACTGCTCTTCCTTAACGGTAATACTTTCAAGATTTGAGAAAACATATGCAGTATTAAGACGTTCTTCGCTATAGTGTTTTGCCTCCGGCATACGCAGAATTCGTCCGAGTGTTTGTATTTCAAAAGCATCCTTCCCCGCTTCACGGAACTTCACCAGTATCTGTGCACGCGGACAATCCCATCCGGTATTGATAGCGTATTTAAAAATCAAAAATTCAACCGTACTATCAAATTTCTTGATCGTATCTTCCTCTTGATTGATCTTTTCCTCACTCAACCACACCGCAAGCTTGCCATTTTCGTAGGTAATATCATGCGCACCCAGAAATTCCTCGACTGCACGCTTCTTTATCTCCCCCTCATCCTTATCCGGTATTTGAACGAGTACAAGCGGATTAATAGCAACCCCATTGGCAGCATAGAATCGTTTTAATCCTTCTCGACATGTAATAGCGGCGCCCAATATCTGCTCCTGTGACGACTTTGCATCAAGTGCGATTTTGTCGATATCTGCATTTATGATCACTTGTTTCTTGATCATCCCCTCATCGATCACATCCAACGGATCGACAGAAACTAACTGCCCCTTAAGATGCGGGGTGGCACTCATTTCTACAGTGAGAAACGGATCAATAATATCAGTTCGAAGTTCCAGCGCCCGCTCACCCTGCGCACCTGCCTGACTTTCGTCAATAATCAGAATAATCTTTTTTTCCGAATCTTTTGTATTTTTGAGAACCTCACGAAAATTTGCACCCTCCTTGTCTCGCATCACTTTGTTCTTCCACTCGCCCAGTGCATTCTTTTGGCGCAACTTTTCCCAGTTGAAAACGACTACTTCGTTCCTGCGTATTTCGTCACGGGAACCAAAAAACTCATCCTCCAAAAGCACTGCCGGAGGAAAACCGGCAAACTCTGCCTGAAGCGCCTTGAGACTTTGCTTGTGGAGGTTGCCACTTCCAATGCTCCCCCACAAAAATACGAAGTTTTCTTGCGGGAATTCCTCAATCAGCGTCTTGATATAGCGCGCGACCATAAAAGTCTTGCCGCTTCCAGTCGGCGACTGAAAGGTAATAATTCGCTCACCTCGCTCTGCGAAGAGCTCCCGACTGCGTGCGACGAGTTTGTCGATTGCCTTTTGTTGATATGTCTTTGGTACGCGATTCATAGTTTTATAGTACCTCAAACCGAGCGACAAGGTCACTCACCTGCTCGTACATGTGATGCACATCTTTCATTGTATATTCGTCATACGACCCGTGCATTGCAGCATTGCCGATAGAAAGTGAATGTTCACAGTCCTTGGCATCTGGCTTTGTAAGCACCTTGTTTTGCACCAACGTTTCAACAATCACTCCTGTTTGATTTGAGCCTTTGCGAGTAGGAAGCGGGATATTATTCAGGAAGCAAATTCGCTCCAGTGTCTTTTCCAGTGCCACGCGTATATTCTTGGCGGCATCATCCTTGTCCTTCAATTCTTCGATTTTATGCTTTGCTTTTTCCATTTCGAGACGAATCACATTTGGATTCAAAGGAATATGTTCACGCTCAATCTCGTAATATACATTGAGAATTTCCTGCGGAATCTCTTCTACGGTGACATCTTTCACTCCCTTAAACATAGATTGATCAACGACTCCGTTTAACGAGAACACATAGACTTTCTTGGTACCATGTAGTTTTTTGAGTTCAGAAACGAAGTCGCCAAACGAATCATCACCAAGACTGTAATAGACTCCAAGGAATGCGTCACTACCATGAGTCGCAAAGATTTTGAAATGCACGTCTTCCTTCACGACATCATACATTCCCTCTCTCACACATAGCATGTCAGTACAGCGATGCGTCAAATCGTACTTCAACTGATCCTTTCCTTTTGCTTTCTTAACAAACGCGGTTTTGAAATACTGCAAATTTCCCCCGAGACCTGGGACTCTTTTACCATCATTAGTTATGTGTCCCTTCATAACATTTGATAGCCGTGGTTGACATATATCTTGCGCGATTTTGTGCTCTGATTTCTGATCACCATTATTTGTTACGATAATAAACTGTCTCTTGATCCCATCAGTATTAAGATCTAATACAGAATGACCTGTAGTACCCGATCCTGCAAAGAAATCAAGAATCACGGATCCTTCTCTTGTCGACAGTTGAATAATCTTTTTTATAAGATAAACGGGCTTGGGGTGATCAAAACTGTCTCCCATCCCAGCTACTTTCAAATCTAGAGTTCCCTGTTCTGTTCTAACTTCAGATTCATCCCATATGGATTTAGTTTTTGTTGTAGATTTACGTGATTTTTCGTATATATTCCAACCTCCGTCACGCCTTTGTTTAGCGACCACATTTGAGGTATCCGTATTATTTGTGATATTATCTTTAACTAAAATCTTCCCCCATCTCCAACAACTTGATTCTGATTTACTGTTTACAGGCAATACTTCGATACAGAACTTTTCCGATCTTTCCAGAGAGACCAGACATTGATCTTCAGAGTCAATATTTTGAGGATCTATAAAAATTGGATAAAAAAGGTTAGGTCTATTCTCGCGCGAAAATTTCGGATTTCGATTCCTTAATTCTCGAAGCTCATACCCGCCAACAGAATCTTCTAAATCAAAGGTTGTCTTTTTTGGCAATTCGTTAAGGTAACCATCTTGCCCACGAAAATAAACCAGTAAATATTCATGTGTAACTGCTATTGGTAAGTAATCTCGGCCTCCCTTATTTACTTGAACAGTTATAGTAGCAACAAAATTCTTTTCTCCGAAAACTTCGTCACATAGTAGCTTTAAAGTAGCCTGTTCTTCGTCATTAATACTTAGAAATATGACTCCCGTATCTTTGAGCAGCTGTTTCGCAAGAAGTAGCCGCTTACTCATGAACGTAAGCCATTTGCTGTGGCGAAAGTCATCTTCCTTGTCCACGTACCGGTCGTTATAAATAAAATCTTTGTTGCCGGTGTTATACGGCGGATCGATATAAATCACATCGATTTTACCTTTGTGGGTATAGTTAAGGACACTGAGTGCATGGAAATTATCGCCCTCGATCAAGATATGATCCGTGCTATTGTCGCCTTTTGTTCGTACCTCCTTCCCCTTCACCCGCTCCAATACCGGCAGATTCTCCCGACATTGCAAAACGACCTCTTCCGGCTCCCGTTCGCTGTCCCACACCAAACCATACCGTTTTTGCAGTTTCCGCTCTTGCTCGTTCACTATTCGCAGCAAATCCTCCCGAGAAAGCTTATCGAATTTCCCCATAAGTAAGTTGAGTCTAGCATCCCTGCCAGAAAAATGAAGAACCGTTGGTTTGATATCCTAATGATTTTTCATTGACTTTTTATAGGCTCGGTCTATCATTCAGGTATTATGGCTTCGGCCTCCGAGGGACCCGGCGAAAGCCGGGTCCCGATGTTATAGGGTATGTTTTAGTGCCTTCCGCAAATTCTCGAATTGTTCACTATCCACAATATCCACCTTACGAAGTAGGCGCTTTGTACTTATGACACGACCCTGAGTCAGTTTCGCCCAGGCAGTTTGCCGCTCGGTCGCAATTTTGAAATGAAAATCATCATCCTTCGGAACAGTAGTTAGAGGAAGAACGAATAGCGATTCGGTTTTATATACGCGTATTACAAGAATCGGACGTTCAAAGGTCTCATGCTTTCCGTCTATCTCTGCCCCGATGTTCACACCGAGTGAACACCACCAGACCTCTCTCGGATGAGCATAAAATAATATCGAAGACGCATCTATACGCTTCTTGAGCACAAACCAACCGGCAAAATCTTTAACGTATTCCTTCAATTTCTGCATATCCCTGTGCAGTTACGATTACATGTTTGAGCATCGTAATCCCTAATAATCTCCCCGCTTCCTTGAGCCGCCGCGTCACTTCTCGATCTTCCGAGGATGATTCCGACGAGCCCGAGGGATGGTTGTGGGCGACGATGATTGCTGTCGCATTGTGCTCAAGAGCCGGGGCGAAGACGTCCCGAGGATGGACAATGCTCGCATTGACGGTGCCGACTGATATCTCTTCGCGATGGAGAAGCTCATTGCGTGCATTGAGATAGAGTGCGACAAAATGCTCCTTTTTGTGTTCACGGATATCGTGGAGTTGCGCGAGAGCTTGCTCGGTAGTTTCGATGATAGGTCTACCCGATTTCACTTCTCCAAGCGCACGTTTCGTGAATTCAAATGCTGCCAAGAGCGTGCATGCCTTGCTACTATCGATACCACTCACCTTTCGGAGATCCTCGAAGGTAACATCGAGAATACTTTTCTTTGGATACTTCCCGAGGATATCTGCGGCGATATCAAGAGCGCTTTTGCCGCTTCTTCCGGTGCGCAACAAAATAGCGACAAGTTCTCTGTCGGAAAGATTCTCTGCGCCCTTCGTGTGTAACTTCTCACGCGGGCGCTCATGCGCCGGTAACCCCAATATTGACCCCATATCAATATCAGAAGTATATCACTTCTGCGATACCCTATTTCTAGAGCCCCGTTTGTAAAAACGCTACTGGTATTGGATGAACGAGGGTGCGGGGATGAGGTTGAGAACTTGGGCGGGAGTGAGAAGGCCGGTGGAAGGCGGTTTGA